>DATHJP010000172.1:0-5378 GCA_035489695.1 Terriglobales bacterium | reverse complement strand
GCCCGCTGCCAGCGGTTTGGCGACGGTGAGGATGTCGGGCTGAATGCCGTAATGCTGGTAGGCGAAGTAGCGTCCGGTGCGGCCTAAGCCACATTGAATTTCATCCAGGATTAGCAGCGCGCCGGTGCGGTCCGCCAACTCGCGCGCGACTTGGAGGAACTGGGGAGTGAGCGGGCGGATGCCACCTTCGCCTTGAATCGTTTCTAGACAAATAGCGCACACGCTGCCGTCGAACTGCCGCTTGAGGTCTTCAACGTCATTGAACGCAACGAAGCCGACTCCAGGCACCAGCGGCGTGAATGGGTGACGATACTTTTCCTGGCCGGTCGTGGCGAGAGAGCCGAAGGTGCGGCCGTGAAATGAATTCTCGAGAGCAAGGAGACGCCATTTTGCTTTGTGGCCGTTATGGTTCTGTGTGCGCGCGTAGGCGCGAGCCAGCTTGAGCGCCCCTTCCCACGCCTCCGTTCCACTGTTGCAGAAAAATGCGCGATCTAGGCCCGAGATTTTAGTTAATCGTTTGGCAAGTTCCGCCTGATACTCGTGAAAGAAAAGATTGGAGACGTGAATCAGTCGGCCCGCTTGCCTTCTTAAAGTGGAGCTGATTGCCGGGTGCGAGTGGCCCAATGCGTTCACACCAATTCCACTCAGAAAATCCAGATAGCGGTTTCCTCGCGAGTCCCACAAATACAATCCGCGGCCCTTCTCGAAGAGAACCTTCTGGCGATCGTAGGTAGGCAGCAACCACTTTTCTTCGGAACGGATGACCGTAGCAAGGTTCATCATGCCGTCACCTCGGTTCCGTATTCAAGTTTGGTGAAATAGAACTGCGGCAGAATTTCCGCCTGAGCCGCGGGCAAAATGCGTACGCGTCCCACTCCCTTTTTAAGGGCCTGGCTGCAAGCTTCGAGTTTGGGCAGCATTCCGCCCGCCACTACCGAATGTTCAACCAGAGCAGCCACTTCCCTAACGTTCAGCCAGGGAATCACGGCACCTTCGGCGTTCCTCACGCCGGCGACATCAGTGAGGAAGATCAAGGCGTCCGCGTCGCATGCCACGGCGCATGCGGATGCCATTTGATCAGCATTAATGTTGTAGTACTCTCCATCAGAACCCAGGGCTACGGACGACATCACCGGAATACCGCCCGCGCCCCAAATGGCTTCGATCCAGCGCGGCTCTGCCCATGAAATCTCTCCTACAAATCCGAGGTCGTAACCCTCGGTCTGCTTCTTTCGCGCGCGAAATGCCATGCCGTCTCCGCCACACAGTCCGACGGCGGGATGTCCGGCGGCAACAATTTCCGCTACCAGGCTCTTATTCACGATGCCCGCCAATACCATCAGTGCCACATCACGCGTCTCGGCGTCGGTGATACGCAGTCCGTTTACGAAATCGCTTTCCTTGCCCAACAGCTTCAGCGTGCGAGTGAGAGCAGTTCCTCCGCCATGCACGACCGCAATGCGGTGCCCATCGCGCGCGAGTTCCACAACGGCGTGAGCGCACTTATGGAGGGTGGATTTATCCTCGAGCGCCGCGCCGCCGATTTTGATCACGATCTTCACTGCAAGCCTTCCTCTTCTTTCCATCTGTACATGAGGTTCATGTTCTGCACTGCCTGACCTGCCGCGCCCTTCAGCAGGTTATCCACGCAAGAAACCAGCACCAGGCGGCGTCCGTCTTCTGCCAGGCAGAAACCGAGGTCGCAATAATTCGTGCGCAGCGAAAACTGGATTTCCGGGAGTTGCGGCGTAGCGAAGACGCGTACCCAGCGCTTGCCGGAATAGAAATCGCGAAAGCAGGATTCGACTTCGCCCGGTTTCATTTCGCGGTTCAAGTGCACGTAGACGGTGGAAAGAATTCCCCGAGGTATAGGAAGCAAATGTGGAGTGAAAATTAGCTCAGATGCATTCAAGTCTAATTGTTCGAGAATTTCTCCCACATGCCGGTGTCCGAAGACAGAGTAGGCAGAAAGATTATCGGCTACCGAAACAAAATGCGTGCGGGCATTTGGCTCCTTGCCTGCGCCCGAAACTCCAGATTTCGAGTCCGAGATAATCCCTTTATTGCGATCTACGATGCCCGCAGCCAGCAAAGGAGCCAATGCCAGGATGACAGAAGTCGCGTAGCACCCAGGATTGGCTACCAGCGCCGCATCCGGAATACGATCGGCATTCAGCTCGGGAAGTCCGTAAACAGCTTTTTCGGTGAGTTCGGCTGCGGTCACTGCGTCTTCGTCGTGGAAGTCATAAATCGCACGATGCTGGGCCTGTTTCAGACGCCAAGCCCCGCTCAAGTCGATTACGCGAAGTCCTCGTGCAAGAGCCTCGGGCACCAGCGAACGCGACACTTCATGCGGAGTCGCGAGAAACAGGAGTTCCGCGCCATGTTGTTGCAGCGCCGTCCATGAGAATGGCTGTAGAGGCGGGCACCCATTGCCCGCAAAAGACGGCGGCATCTGCGAAGATTTTTCCCCGCTGGTCTCGCCCTCGCGGCGAAGCAGTAGAGGCGTGTCCACGCGTGGATGGTGGAGAAGCAGGCGCGCCAGTTCGCTGCCGGAATAGCCGGTGGCGCCTATCACAGCGGCCTTGAGTTTGGCCGGCATCAGGCAAGCATCTCGTGCGTGCGTGATGCAAGGCGGCTGGCGGCCCTCTTATCCGGACAAACGATCAAGATGGTGTCATCACCAGCGATGGTGCCCACAGCTTCTGGCCAGTCCTCCCCATCGAGAGCGGCGGCTACCGGCTGAGCGCTGCCAACCGTAGTCTTGATCACCAGCAGATTCTGCGCGGGCCGCACTTCGAGCACAAATTCGCGCACTAGTCGCGAGACTGGTGGCAAGGCAGATTCCGACGCGGTCTCTCCCTGTGGTTGAGCGTAACCTGTGGCGGTCTTCACCAGGCCGAGATCGCGGATGTCGCGAGACAGAGTTGCCTGCCCGACTCTGACGCCACGGCGGTTCAAGGCGCGTTGCAGCTCTTCCTGGCTGGCAACGGGGCCGCGCTCCAACAAATCGAGGATGGCTTTCTGTCTCAAAGGCTTGCTCATAGTGAATGTATATTCATTCGCATGAATAATTATTCATATTGTTTAGTGGATTGCAGTTAGTGTCAAGCGGAAAATAAAAGAAATCTCAGCTGAGAGGTTCTCGGATGGGCTCTCAGCTCATGATTGGCAGACTCAATGCTGGTCGATAAGAGTGTCACGCAAGCTTAAACCCATGATCCACTCGCCTGACACAATGCGTGCGAACGGTCATCGACGGGCTGGATGGCTTGCGGAGGGAAGAACAAGCGATGGAGGCGCCGAACCGTTTCTTCTGCCTTCGACTCATCGACCAGGAAACTGATGTTTCGTTCTGAAGCGCCCTGACAAATCATTCGCACATCGATATCGGAAATCGCACGGAATACACGGCTGGCAATATCCGGCCGCCGCCGGATTTTCTCACCTACCAAACAAACCAGTGCCTGATGATTTTTCCACTGCACATTTGCCAGGCCTTTGAGTTCTTCCGCAATTGCGGGCAAGGCTGCGGTGGTACTTACTAGGACTGACAAACTGCCTCGCGATGCGGACAACAGATCGAGGCTGTAGTGATGCCGCTCGAACACATCGCAGACTTCGCGAACCAGTTCTGGAGCCAGCCAGCGCAGCGGTTCGACATCCACCGACGCGACGCCTCGCTTTACACTAATCGCTTTTACCTCGATGCTGTCGCTAGTGTGAGCAAGGATCTCAGTTCCGCTGCACTTGGGATTGCGGGAATTACGAACCCAGACAGGAACGTCGTGGCGCATGGCCGGCAGCAGGGTCGCGGGATGTAAGACCTTTGCGCCAAAATAGGCCAGTTCGGCCGCCTCATCGAAACTCATCTTCTCGATGAGACGCGCATCTGCGCAGAGATCGGGATCAGTGGTCATGACGCCGTCAACGTCGGTCCAGATTTCAATTCGTTGCGCACGAAGCGCGGCTCCTACAATTGCAGCACTGAAATCCGATCCGCCGCGCCCAAGAGTAGTAGGGATGCCGTCCCGCGTAGAGCCGACAAATCCGCCAAGCACTGGAACCCGCCCGGCCTGCAACAAGGGAATAACCACAGATTCCACACGTTGGTTGGTTTCTTCCCACAGAGGAGTGGCGCGGGTATGGGCTGCGTCCGTGATGATGCATTGCCTCGCATCCACCCAAGCCGCGTCGAGGTCGCCCGCGAGAAACGCGGCACTGACGAGCTTGCTGGAAAGAAATTCGCCGAAACCGAGAAAGTGATCTTGCACACGAGGAGCGAACTGACCATCTGCCGCGATGCTGTCGACCAAGGAGTGCAAGAGTTGGAACGCATTCTCCAGTTCGGAGCACAGGTTCTTATGTTCCTCCGCACTCAGAAGTTCGGCAGCAACGCCTGCATGTCGCTGGAGCAATCGTTCAAGAATCTCCTTAGCGGATTCGCGTCGCCCTTCCGCAGCAGATTTTCCTGCACTTATGAGTTGGTCGGTGACTTCAGCCAATGCGCTGACGACTACGATGGGTCGATGTCGCAGCTGTCCTCTTACCAGTTGACTGACCCGGCGAATGGCTGCTGCATCTTCGACCGAAGTGCCACCAAATTTCATCACTACGAAGTCCGATCGCCAATCCACGGCTTCCTTATTTTGTGCAGGCAAGTCGCTCATCTGGGTCGTTCCTTTCGTGTTCACTCGAATTTGAAACAATAAAAAACCCACCTGCCATTTGCTTCTGGCGGTGGGTCTTATTACCTGTTCAGAACTTGATGTTTCTCAGCTCACCAGGCACCCTCCCCCAGAAGACACGTAATTCGTGTCGATGTGCGCATCGATGTAATTCGCATGGTCTTCTGGGAAGTGATAGTCATTTTCGACGAGCTGCCTCGAAACTAGTTCTGTTGCTCCCTGCCGTATCTGGTTGCGGGAGGCTCCGGTTTGAGTCCTTCCTCGAAAAACTCGACCAGTCGATCAATCAACCGCCGGCGGCCGCCAATGACGTGCAGACCGCTTTCGTGCTGGTGTTCTTCGAGAATCTTATTAAGGCTGCTTTCCAGCTCCTTCATATGCGTACTCCTTCAGCTGGATTTCTCAGAATGCAGCGCTTCCGGCTACCCTGAGATCACTCTCATACCTTAGCAATTCTCGGCGCAAATCCAAAATCGGAAATTGTGATGGAGTCCATCGACAAATGAGATAGGCGTCCGACCGTCACTTCAGGGAGGTAGCTAGTTGGCGTACGGTGGTGATGAAGGTAGCTGTGGCGCGGGTGGGCGTGCGATCGCGCCGGTAAGCCAAGCCAAGTTCGCGCCAAAGTTCTTCATCCTGAAGCGCAATTAGTTTGACCCGGCCCGCGAGTACCTGGTCGCGCGCGAAGCT
>DATHJP010000171.1:0-4604 GCA_035489695.1 Terriglobales bacterium | reverse complement strand
CGGTCGCCCGAATCACTACCGCGCGGCGATCCTGCTTATCGGTTCTTCTGTGCACAAGTTTTGCCCGCAACAAGCCGGCCACGATCCTGCTCATGGTGGGTGCTTTGACCTGCTCCGCTTCAGCCAGTTGGGCCAATGATTTTGGTCCGCCAAATACAAGAACGGACAAGGCCGACAACTGGGCCGGACCTACCCCGGTCTCGCGATCACGAATCCGCAACCGGCGGAGCAGATGAATGGCCGCCGAGTGCAGCCGGTCGGCAGCCTCGATGGCCTCTGAGCTGGGAAATTCATTTTCGCCGGAGGCTTGCATTTAATTAGTTAGCTATGCTAATTAATAATACATCAAATTAGGAGCGAGGTGAAGCCATGACGACGGTTTCCAGCGGAATTGCGATCACGCAAATCGGTCAGATTGCCATCAACGTGCACGATACCAGTCGCGCGGTGGAATTCTACCGCGACACTCTCGGGCTCAAGCTGCTGTTCACTGCGGGACGTCTTGCGTTCTTTGACTGCGGCGGGGTTCGCCTGATGTTAACGCCGCCCGAGCGGCCCGAGTTCGATCACCCAGCATCGATCCTCTATTTTAAGGTGGCCGACATTCAGACTGCCCATGCCCGCCTGATGCAACGCAGTGTAAAGACTGAAAGCGAACCGCACGTCGTCGCCAGGATGCCAGACCATGACCTCTGGCTAGCCGAGTTCCGCGACTCGGAAGGCAACATTATGGCTTTGATGAGTGAAGTGCGGCACTAGTACTGTTTCCGTATTGCGGATCAAATGCACAATCAGTGAAATTTTGTCGGGTTCGGGCGTTTTGCTTAGGACACAAATAATTGAGCAAGAATCGGACCTCAGCGGCTAAAGCCGGTCATGAGCGGGCTGAGGCGGCACGCCTGAAGGCGTCCCCTTCCCAATCCCTTGGTCGACAGATTTTCTGAACTCGGCACGACCGTAGTAGGAATTCCTGTTGACGTTGGTGCTGATGGTAAGTGCGCACGGGGTCCTTCGACTTCGCAGGTCGAATCGCTGGGCGCGATTCGGCCTGCTTCGCTCTGGATGACAGGGCTTTCAGTTTTATGGCCATCATGCGGATTTTTTTGCTTGACGGCAGCATCCGCCTACACTGAAAACCCCGTAGCGCTGCATTTGTGCGCCATGAACATGCTTTACGAAGCCATCAAGGAAAAAGGTGCGATGGTGATCGTGCCATCGTCGGTCGTAGAGACGATGGGGCTCAGCGGAATCTTGGCCACTGCATCCCTCGGCGGAGCAAAACCCTAACCAATCCAACTGAATAGGTCGAAAGGAGCAATAATTTAATTGCTTTGTCCGGTTGAGCGGAGCATCCTTTGGGTCAAATCCTCCAAATAAACTGTATATTCGTTTAGTCTGTTGAGTAGCGACTGCGTTCTATCCGAGACTGGCTTCTCAAACCACGCCGCCTTAATCGTGTCATCTTGGCTACGCTCCGCTGGAACTAGCCTCGTTACCATTTCTGCACGCAAGCGATTCGCCGTGACAATGGTTTTTTTGATCTCGCTTTCGTAGACGCGTTTCAAATCTGCCCGTTGGTTCATCTCTTCCATTTCCAGCTGTTGTCTCTCTTTCGGTGTCACCGCTGACCATCCGGGGTGAGTGCGCTCAAAATATCTATTGCCCAAATCATTGTCTTCTACCATGTATCGCCCAAAGAAGGCATCCATTTGCATGAGCACGTCTCGCGTATGCCCAGCAAGTTCCTTGGGAGACATATTAGAGACGGCGGTCTCAGATACCTGCCGGGACAGAAGTTCCGCCTTCCGTTGCAACGCCGCGAGAGTAGTGGCTTGGGCTTCGAATCGGGTCGCCGTTGCCTCAAAGTGACGCTGGCTTTCTTGTATCGATTGCTGAATTCCTTTGCCTATCTCGCTGAAGCTCGCGGCTTCTTGCCACCTCAGCTTCGCCTGGGCTTCTTGGTTCTCGCGACGGTCTTTGTGAATAGCTAGAATCTCGATCACCAAAAGGGCGGATATGATGAGCATCCACGCTGCTTTCTCCGTTGCCTTCGCATTTTTCTCGCGTCCCGCCATGAGGGCTGCCACTACTCCCATGACGGCGACGGCAACGCCGGGAGAGGGAATCCTGAGCACAAAATAAGCAAGAATGACCGTAATAATGGACGTGAGGGCGAAACCAGCCCATCGCTTTTGCCACACATCTTGCAGTGTTTCGGTAGCCCTGCGTTGCCATCTAAGTAATCCTCGGTTAACCATCGCGCACACTCCCACCGCTCCAAGATGGAAGTCTTGAAGATGGCCAGCATTTTACACACGGCCTGTGTTACGGCCCTGGTGGGAATTCCCGTTGACGCTAGTGCGGATAGAAACTGACGCGGGCTCCTTCGACTTCGCAGGTTGAATCGCTGGACGCGATTCGGCCTGCTTCGCTCAGGCTGACAGACTCTTAGGGTTTGTGCTGCTCCGCTCACCATGACAAATAATTGGGTATCGAGAAGAGTCCTTGCTGCACGCGTCCGTACCTCCCGCCCTTTCGCGCAGAACGCGCAAGAGTGGGTCACCCTCTTCGTGTCGCTGCCCACGATGCCGGAAGCTGCGCCCTCAGGAACACGGCACTCTGTCACGGTCGCAGATGCGGGATCGAATCCTGACAAGTCCATTCTCCTTTTTGTAGAGGACACGTTTCGTTTGAGGAGAGAATGCAGAGATAATCTCCTCAAGTAACTTGACACTCCCATTGCCGTCATCAATACTGAGAGTGACAGAGTGCCAGCACTACGGGATTTTGATGGCTCCGGATACCCGGAGCCATTGCTGTTTGTGATCGCAGGATGACAGGACTTTTAGGGCTTGCGCTGTTCCCCTCACGATGAAAAATAGTTGAGTATCGAGGGGAGCCCTTGCTCCAGGCGTTCGTGTCTCCCACTCTTGCGCACAGAACGCGCAAGAATGGGGCACCTCTTCGTGCCGCTGCCACGGTGCCTAAAGCTGGGCCACCCGCTAACTTCCTGACGATGTAGCGGACTTGGCTTTCGGTCTCGCCGATTTCAGCAGGTGCCAGGCTTCGAAGTAGCATTCGTATTTGTGCTTTCGCTGGTTGGTGGAATGCGGGTATAGGCGGAGACTGGATTTAAGGCGGACGACCACGCTGGCGGGGATAATGTACCAGGCGTCCTCGGGGATGACGTAGACGGCGAAGAAATCAATTTCTTCTTCGGTGTAGCGTCTGCGGGTGGCGCCGCATAAAGCGAAGACGTAGGCGACGCCGTCTTTTTTCCAAGTAGTGGATTTGACCTGCACGCGCAGGAATTGGCCGTTCAGTTCGACGGCAAAATCGTAGCGGGAAGATCCACCCCAGGGTCGAGAGACATTGAATCCGTGCTCGCAGGCGCGGATCATGAATCGAGCTTCGGTCCATTCGCCGCGCAGACTGTAACTTTTCATGAATTTGGTTTTGATTCCCATTTTTCCCTCAAAAAGAGTCGCGTAAAAAGGAAAAGGCGCAGCCCGGAGGCCGCGCCTTTGAATTAATCCCTATATATTCAGCATAGCATTTTCAGAGGGGTAAATGGGACATTGAGGGTGGAACTATATTTCCATTGCTTGTATGAACTTAAACCCGTTCGTGTAGTTTCTACATATTGACAAAGATTTCCTCGGATTTCCACTGCTTAAGTGTTCTCGGCGTTTAAGCGAGCGGCCACGCGCCGGTGGTTGCTTTTGGGTGGCGCCGCGTTCTCAGCGCTTCGATAAAAACCTGTCGCGTCGGGACTCCGGCGCTTGTCCAAATGTTCCGACCGCCCAGCGCTGAAGCGCTGGGCTAAGTTGTCTTGCCCCTCCGGGGCGTGGCTGAGTAAGAGAGTGGGAGAGACACCCGTACTCAGCTTCTGATTTGCGAAAAAGGGAAGATATCAATTCGATTTTCTGGCTTCCACAATAAAGGTTTCGCCAACCGGCCCAATTGCGCGCTGGAATGAATGATTGATGAATCCGGCGCGATTCAATGCGATCGTCATTCCTCGCTGGGTCTGAAATGATTCCGTCCTCGCATTGACGAACCCAATCGTCCTGCCGGTGCAGTGGAAGAGTAGCCCGTTGGCCAGGACATATAGCCGAAAGATAGTGGGAGCCGGTTTGGGCAGCGCATTGTGGAGAAGTTCCGAAAGGGTGAAACTCGGGAGATGCAGTTTTAGCGACAAGCCTCCGCCAGCAACCAGGATGCGGTGAATTTCTGCCAGCGTTTTCTGGATATTCATGTAGGGGAGCGAAAGAGCGGAAATTACCCGGTCAAAACTCTCGTCCTCGAAGGGCAAGCGCTCGCCGGCGCTTTGCAGATAAGTTCGATTTGGAAATCGAACCTTGGCCACGGCCAGGCGGCCCTCATCAATGTCAATTCCGGTAATTTCATCCGAAGCGGTAACGCCCCAGCAAGCGAGATCCTCGCCCCAGCCGCAACCTAAGTCGAGGACTCGCATAGACCGCGCCTCCAGACTCTGACTTGTGGGTTGGGCGGCGGCTGACGGCATCGTAAACCCGGTTTCGTTACTTCGGAACCACGCGGTTCAGCAGTGTAAGTCGATTGGGCGGTTTCCGCAATAGCCG
>DATHJP010000170.1:0-14218 GCA_035489695.1 Terriglobales bacterium | reverse complement strand
TGTCCTGGTCGCCGAGCACTAGTCCGAGGTTGTATTTCAGGGCGCGGTTTAAGGCTTCTTCCATCGATAAGGGCAAAATCTCCGATGTTTTCTCACCGGCGGGAATGCTTCCCAGAAACGGACTGGATGTCGAGTTTTGTCCCGGTACGCGGATAGTGGTGGATGAAGTTGAATTTGCTTCAGGCGCAGCCGGCGGAGGCTGTCCGGGGATGAGCGTTTGCGACTTCAGGCTGATGGAAAAGAGAAGTACGAATCCGGCCAAGCAAGCGCAGACCGCGCGGGCGGGCAAACTCCACAGCGGCTTATTCAATTTTTCTTCCTCGTTCTTTCTGGCTTTTCTTTGGCGCTGCTCGAGATCTCATCCATGCAACAGGAACCGCTGACCCTGTTGGATGATAGTCGCGGAACGGGAGGTTGAAAAGTTTTGATAGCGACACCCATCTGCCAATCAATGGCGAGGGTCTCGCGCCGTCAACGAAGACCTGCTGCTACACTCTCAACGTTCAATGCGGAAGCGAAGAATTATCGAAGGTCGGTTTCTCAAGAACTCCAACATCGCCGAATTACGGCGACTGAGGCAGAAACCTGTTGGGCAGCAGGTTTGCGAGAAGACAGAAAACATAAATGATACGTTTGAGGGTGTATACTCGCCCGCGTTCTGTGACCCGATTGATTTGAATATCTCAAGACGGAGGACAGCGCAATGCATTGGCTAGAAGTGGTGCTGATTGGTCTGGTAATCGGGGCAATAGCAAAGCTTCTCATGCCGGGCAAAGATCCCGGTGGGTTCATTGTGACGATACTCCTTGGCATTGCCGGTTCAGTAGTCGGAACCTGGATCGGGCGAGCCGTCGGCCTCTATCAGGAAGGACAAGCCGCTGGCTTCATCATGTCAGTGGTTGGAGCGTTATTACTTCTCGCCATCTATCACATGATCAGAAGAAGACGTCCGGCGTGAAAAGTGGCTAGTGGCTAGTGATTAGTTGGCTAGAACATCCTCAGCAAACTACCTGCTGGCTTACTTGCCACTACTGATCTACGCTTGCCTGATATGTCCGAGCGATTTGCCTTTCGCGACCTCCGGGAGTTATTTGCCAAGGCGAACGAGGAGAAATCCGGCGACCAGTTGGCAGGACTGGCCGCGCGATCCGAACGTGAACGTGTAGCGGCCAAGTGCAAACTGGCTGATCTATCCCTCACGGAAATAGTCCAACAGCCGTTGATCGATCCTTCCGCGGACGATGTCAGTAGCCTCATCCTTCAGACATTCGACGAAGATGCTTTTCGGCCCATCCGAAGCATGACCGTGGGCGAGCTCCGCGAGCACATTCTGGATGATGCGACCGGCGAACGAGAGCTGCGACAGATTCAACGGGCGATCATTCCAGAAATCATAGCCGCCGTCGCCAAGATCATGAGCAACAAAGATCTTGTTCTCGCTGCAGCGAAGGTCCGCAACATCACCAAGTGCCGGAACACCATGGGCCAGCTTGGCGTGTTGGGGATCCGCGTGCAACCGAATCACCCCGCTGACGACATCGGTGGAATTTTGCTCTCCGCATTCGAAGGTTTGCTTTATGGTTGCGGGGATGCAGTCATCGGCGTGAATCCGGCCACCGATTCAGTGGAGACAGTTACCACGATACTGCGTGGACTCGAACGTCTGGTCGATGTCTATAACATCCCGACTCAGACCTGCTGCTTGGCGCACATTACCACTCAACTGGCCGCGATGCGTGGCGGCGCTCCGGTGGACCTTCTTTTCCAATCGATTGCTGGCACGGAAGCGGCGAATCGAAGTTTTGGAATCACTTTAGCAATGCTAAAGGAGGGACGAGAAGAAGTAATGGAGCATCACCGCCGCCGCGATGTGAACTGGGTGGGTGACAATCTGATGTACTTTGAAACAGGGCAGGGAAGCGCCCTTTCGGCGGAAGCTCATCACGGTGTCGACCAGCTCACATTGGAGGCGCGGGCCTACGGCGTGGCGCGGGTATTCGAGCCATTCTTGGTGAACAGCGTAGTCGGCTTTATTGGGCCGGAATACTTGTACGACGAAAGGCAGATCATTCGCGCTGGGTTGGAAGATCACTTTATGGGAAAGCTGCTGGGCCTGCCCATGGGTTGCGATGTCTGTTATACCAATCACGCGGCTGCCGACCAGAATTCGGCCGATAATCTGCTGCTGTTGCTTGCGGCCGCGGGATGCAACTACTTTATGGGCGTTCCTTGCGCCGATGATGTGATGCTGAACTATCAATCCACCAGCTACCACGACGCACTGGCGGTGAGAAAACTTTTCAAACTTAAGCCCGCTCCAGAATTTCTGGCTTGGCTGCAAGGGATGGGAATCTATCGTGATACGGAACCGGCTTTGCTTGACGCCTCGACGCGGCGTCACTTGCTGCAAGGGCTGGAGTCGTCGTTGGGAAAGACGGTCTGAATGACCTCCGAGCCGGACGAATTACTTGCTTGGCCCGAAATCGTGATGAAGATTCGAGCGCGTACTCCGGCCCGTCTGATCGTGGGCCGGTCGGGGGCTGCCTATCGAACGGCCACACAACTCGAGCTTCGGGCGGCGCATGCAAATGCGCGCGACGCCGTCCGCGCGGAACTGGAACTTGAAAAGCAGTTGGGAGCTGATTTTGTTCGGCAGTGGGGGCTGTTCGAGGTTTGTACCAAAGCGAACTCCAAGGATGAGTTTCTGTTGCAGCCCCCGCTCGGCAGAAGTTTCAGCGAAGCATCGCGGTCTGATTTATCGAAACGCTGTCCTTCGCGGAACGATCTGCAGATCGCCATCGGGGACGGCCTTTCGGTATCCGCGGTTTCGGCCCAAGTTCCCAGGCTACTGCCTCTTCTTTATGAGGGAGCCAAAGCGCAAGGGTGGACAGTAGGGCAGACGTTTGCAATCCGCCATTGTCGAGTAGGGATTCTCAACGAGATCGGCCAGATGCTCGCTCCGGCAGTGGCGATATTGCTGATTGGAGAACGACCGGGGCTCGCAACCGCGGAAAGCTTGTCGGCATATTTGGCGTATCGGCCGGTCAGGACTCACACCGACGCGAACCGAAATCTCATTTCCAACATTCATGATCGCGGGGTGCGACCCGACGCTGCCGCCAGCCGTATCCTGAATCTCGCAGCACAAATGATAAAGGTAAAGACCAGTGGGTCAGAGTTGAGAGAAGAGTTGCCCGCCCTCGAAAAGTAATATTCAGTGCTCCCCCAAAAGCCTCGTCTGGCTTCAATAGCTTGGACACAGCCACGCTGTTGGCCGCCAAATTCCTCCTGATTTCAAGGGCAACCCTTCGCCTCCAGCTGACGTCCTAGTTCAGCCTCTCCCTCTGTGCGCGCGCTGAGTCAACGCGAAATGTCATGAATCCCAGTTTTTAATTGAAAGGGTTTCCTGTGCTCACCAATATTCGCGAACGTTTCCGCAGTTCTGGTTTTGCGTTGCCGGTTCTGATGCTCTCGCTATCAATGATTTCGAAGACGGCAACCGCCAGCACCTGTACACCTGGGCCCGTGGATCCTTCAGTGACGGTGTGCACGCCCACTCAAAACTTGATCGTGCCCACGCCCACTCACGTCCAGGCGAGCACCACCGATTCGCAGCACAAAGTAGTTGCGGTCCAGATTTATGTCGATAACGCACTCATAACCCAGGTGAACACCGATACGATCGATACTTACATCAATCTCGCGATTGGAAATCATCTGGTCACAGTACAAGCCTGGGACGATAGCGGGGCGACCTTCAAGACGAATGTGAACGTAAGCATGAGTCCGCCATGCAAGTTGTTGACGCAGAATCAATCCATTACCGTATGCACGCCGACGCTCAGCGGGGCCGTGGTGAGTTTGCCGGTTCATCTGATGGCCGGGACAACGGACTCCAGCCCGGTGCAGACCATTCAGATTCTCGAGAACGGAATCTCCATTTATCAAACCAGCTCTCAGACTCTGGATGCATATCTTACGAATCTCACGACTGGGAAGCATAACCTGACGATCACCGCTACAGACTTGAACGGCGTTTCCTTCAGCAAAGCGTTGTCTCTCCGGGTAGGCTCGACCAATGGGATGACCAAGTTGAAGCACATCATTTACTTTGTGCAGGAGAATCGCTCTTTCGACAATTACTTCGGCATGCTGGGGAAATATCGGGTTTCAAAAGGGCTGCCCAATTCCATCGATGGAGTCCCGCTGGGCGTCACACTCTACGACACCAAGGGCAAACCGGTTCATCCTTTCCATTTTCAGACGGTCTGTCATGAAAATCTAAGTCCTTACTGGAACGAAAGTCATATCGATTGGGATGGCGGCAAGATGGACAATTACATGATCACGACCACTTCGGTGCCTTCGACAATCGATCCCACCGGCACCCGGGCTATGGGCTATTACGATCAGACCGACCTGCCGTACTACTACGAGCTCGCTACTCAATTCGCTACCAGTGACCGATTCTTTTCACCTGTGATGACCAACACGATCGGCAACCGGATGTACTTGTTTGCCGCAACTTCATTTGGACACATTTTCCCCGATCCTCCGCCACAAGGAGGCTGGCCGCAGACAACTATTTTTGACCAGATGGATGCGGCGGGTGTCTCCTGGCGTTATTACTATCAGGACAATGGCATCTATTTGCCGGAGTGGTCCACCTATCAGCGCGATGCTGGCAAGTTGTATCCGATTTCTTCTTGGTATACCGATGTGCAGAATGAATCGACCTTGCCTTCGGTGATTTTCATCGAACGCGGAGGGCCTTCCGGGCTGGATGAACATCCCGGCAACAACATTCAGATTGGCGCGGCAAATACGAAAAAAATTATCGATGGGCTGATGAATAGTCCATCGTGGGCGTCATCCGTTTTCATCCTTACCTACGACGAGGCTGGAGCCCTGTACGATCACGTGCTGCCGGCGACGGTGGTTCCCCCAGACAATATTCTTCCCATGCTGCAAACCGGAGATCAACCTGGCACCTTTGCGCAGGACGGTTTTCGCTTGCCGATTACTGTAATCTCGCCGTGGATCCGGCCGAACTTTGTTTCTCATAACTGGCGCGATTTGACTTCCATCCTGCGGCTGATTGAAGTCAGGTTCAACGTGTCTTCGCTGACTGCGCGTGACGCGGCGGCGGACAACATGCTGGAATTCTTCGATTTCTCGACCCCGCACTGGTTGACTCCTCCACCCCTGCCTGATCAGCCGACTACGGGGGCGTGCGACTTCACTAAGGAGAAAGCGCCGGGGTTTTAAAATCAGCATTTGGCACTTGGCACCTGGCATTTCGCCATTACGGGCCGCTAATGGTTCTGTTCACCGGTGGTGAAAAGGATCGTTGAGGGGCTGACTGCTGAGTGCTGAGTGCTGGTGCCGCTCGACTGTACCTCGGTCCCGAAGGGAACCTCCACTGGCCCAACGGAACTACCAGTGGCCCATAATGGCTAAATGCTAAGTGCCAAGTGCTAAATGCTGTATTCCTTCCCCTCCGCTATAATCCAGTGCCCGATTGGCAATGCGAGGGGAACATAGGTTTGCGAGGTGCGATGCGGATTCGTCCGGGGATTGAACTGGCAAGCTTGAGCGATGTGGGATGCCAGCGACAAAATAACGAAGACCGCTACTCCTATTGGGAGCCTAAGAGCGAAGACGAATTCCGTCGCAAAGGCCGGTTGGCTATGGTAGCCGACGGCATGGGCGGGTATGAAGGCGGCCAGGAAGCCAGCCGAATTGCAGTGGAGACGGTCGAGCAGGTCTATTCAGGCAGTCTCGACAACGATCCGCAAGCATTGCTGAATGCGGCATTTGTCGCAGCGCACCAGAGGATTCAAGAGCAAGCGGGTAAGGCTCCAGCGCTGCATGGCATGGGAACGACGTGCACAGCGATCGCATTGCTCGAAAATAATCTCTACTATGCTCATGTCGGGGACAGCCGCTTGTACATGGTACGCAACGGCTCGATATCGCTTCTCACTCGCGATCATTCCTATGTGAGCCGGTTGGTGGAAGACGGAATTCTCAGTGCCGAAGAAGCGGAGTCCCATCCGCAACGCCATATTCTTACCGCCGCGCTCGGTTCGGGAGCCCAAGTTTTTCCAGACATTTCGCCCCAGCCGATACCGCTGGGAAAAGGCGATGTGCTGATCCTTTGCACCGACGGCTTATGGAGTGTGGTAGGCGAGAGCGACTTAAAAACTGCGGTTGCAAATCCACCGGAACAAGCATGTAAGGATCTGGTGGCATTGGCAAAACAACGTGGGGGTCCCGACAACATTACGGTTCAGCTGCTCAAGCTGAGCCGGTGAGCGGCATGCACGAACCAGCTTGGTGGGGCGAGTCTAAGCCTGACCCGAAATATTTCAGCCGAGTGGAAAATGGCTGCACATTCAAGAGCTGCCCGTCACGGTTGTCTGCTCGCAAGTGATTGAAACAGCGATACATCCCTGAGTCTCACCCAAACCTAATTCTGGCATCGAGATTGCTAATCTCTCTTATGTCGATAAACTCTATTAAAACGATAGGGTTTATGGCAGTATAGAAAACCATGAAGATCTCGCAAAAAGGGTTGTACGCGCTGCAAGCCATGATGATGCTGGCGCGCCACCACAATCAGGGCGCCATCCGCATTCGCGATATTGCTTATGAGGAAGAACTTCCGGAAAAGTTTCTGGAGCTGATTCTGCTGGAGTTGAAAAATGCACGCATTGTCGAAAGCGTGCGCGGGGCCAAGGGCGGATATCAGTTGCGGCGTCCTCCGTCAGAAATCTATCTCAGCGAAATTATCCGGTTGATCGATGGGCCGCTGGCGCCTTTTGGCGATGCCGAGCAACTTCGCAGTCTGATCGATCGCGACGCTGAACACCGCGCTCTTTATCGTGTGTTCCTTGAAGTCCGGGACGCGGCTGCTCGGATCCTGGAACACACTTCGTTGGCCGATATTGTCAGCGGACAAGTTTCGGGAGCATTGAAGGCAAGAAAGAGACGTAAGAAGAAGGAAGCCGAGAGTGGCGTTCTACCGATGGTGGTTCATGGGAACAGGGGAAGAGATGAATAAAAGGGTCTTGGTCATATTTGTTTTCATTCTTAGTCTTTCCATTTCAGGGTGGGGGCAGGGAATCGTCGTTCGGGTAGGAGCGTTTCCGAATATCACGCATCCGCAAGCCATGGTGGGCAAGGCCAACGGATGGTTCGAAAAGGCACTGGGCTCGAACGCGAAAATCGACTGGAAAAGTTTCAATGCCGGGCCTTCCGCAATCGAGGCGCTATTTTCCGGGGCTATCGACATGACGTATATCGGGCCCAATCCGGCCATCACGGGCTACGTCCGATCTCAAGGAGAAGCGCTGCGAATCGTCGCCGGAGCAACCAGTGGAGGAGCATCGCTGGTCGTGCGCAACGATTCCGGGATCGATAAGCCGGAGGATTTTCACGGCAAGAAAGTGGCGTCCCCCCAAATGGGCAACACACAGGATGTCGCCTTACGTGCGTGGTTGAAGGCGCACGGGATGAAATCGGTCGACAAGGGCGGCGATGTGCAGGTAGTTCCGCTGGCAAATCCTGACCAACTCACATTGTTTTTGAAGAAGGAACTGGACGCCGCTTGGGCGCCGGAGCCTTGGGCAACACGGCTGATTCGCGAAGGCAACGGACGTCTATTCCTGGATGAGCGTGACTTGTGGCCGCAAGGTCAGTTCGTAACCGCGCATCTGATCGTGAGCACCAAATTCTTGCGCGAGCATCCTGATCTGGTGAAGACGTGGATTCGGGCCCACGTTGAATTGACAGATTGGATCAATGGACATCTGCCGGAAGCCAAGAAGATCCTCAATCAGCAAATCCAGAAAGAAACCACCAAGGCGCTTTCCCCTGGCGTGCTCGATGAGGCTTTTGGCCGGCTTCAGGTTACCTACGATCCGTTGCGAAATTCACTACTGACTTCGGCTCGATCCGCTTACGACGCGGGCTTTCTCGGCCGTCAGATGCCGGATCTTTCAGGGATGTACGACCTCACGTTGTTAAACCAGGTTTTGGCGGAAAAAGGAAAGAAGGCGATCCAATGACAGCTAACCCAACTCCTCAGCCAACTTTTTCTGGCGACCATCGAAGTCCTGGCCGTGCCGTCTTAAACCGCTGGAAAACGGCGGGAGGAGTGGCCGTACTGCCTCATCGGCCAGCCGAAGTGAAGGCCATCGCCAAAGTGTCGCTGCAGGGAATTTCGCTCAGCTACAAAGCCAACGGCGGGACCCAGCTACTCGCGCTCGAAGACATCAACCTGAAAGTGAATCCTGGGGAGTTCGTTTGCGTGGTTGGACCATCGGGCTGCGGCAAATCGACTCTGTTGCACTTGATCGCAGGGCTGCAGCAGCCGACCTCGGGCAATGTGTTGATAGATGACAAGCTGGTGGACGGACCGGGTACAGATCGCATTCTTATTTTCCAGGAACTCGGGCTGTTTCCGTGGCTGACGGTGGGAGAGAACGTCGAATTCGGAATGAAGATGAAGGGCATCTCCAAGGCCGAGCGGCAGGAGAAAATCCAGTACTACCTGCGTCTGGTCCATCTGGGAAAATTCAAAGATAGTTACATTCATCAATTATCGGGCGGAATGCGGCAAAGGGTAGCACTGGCCCGCGCACTGGCCACCGAACCGGATGTTCTGCTGATGGACGAGCCGTTTGCCGCACTGGATGCGCAGACCCGCGATCTGCTGCATGACGAACTGGAGCGCATCTGGGCGGAAACTGGCCGGACGATTATTTTCGTGACGCACAATGTACGCGAAGCGGTGCGGCTGGGAGATCGTGTGGTGCTGTTTACCTTCCGTCCGGGGCGAGTGAAGCGGGAATTCCTGATTGACTTGCCGCGGCCTCGCCAGTTGGAAGATGTAACGGTCGCGAAAACCGCGCGCGAGATTCTCGATGACCTGCGCGAAGAGATCAACAAGTCCCTGGAGGCGGAGTACAGCCATGAAGCGGTTCGCTAGATACCTGGTGTTCTATTCGGTCCTGATTGGCATCTGGCTGTTGTTGGCCAAGCTGAAGGTGTGGCCGCCGTACGTGTTTCCAACCCCGCAAGGGGTAGTGGAATCGCTGTGGGCAGGGTTCGCCGATCACAGTTTCTGGATTGCCATCGGCGTCAGCATGAAGCGCATGCTGCTGGGATATAGCCTGTCCGTGATATTGGGAATGGTCTTGGGCTTAGGCGTCGCGAGCAACAAATTCCTGGAGCAGACCATGGGCGGCCTGCTGGTCAGCCTGCAAAGCTTGCCCAGCATCTGCTGGCTACCGCTGGCCGTGCTCTGGTTCGGATTGACGGAAAAAGCCATCCTCTTCGTGGTAGTGATGGGGTCGCTGTTGTCGGTCACCATCGCCATGGAGACGGGACGTCAGCAGATGCCGAAGATTTATGGCATGGCGGGAAGAAATTTGGGAGCACGGGGCTTCCAATTGTTTTGGCACGTCTTGTTGCCGGCTAGCCTGCCGTACATCGTTTCAGGACTGAAGCAGGGATGGGCGTTTGCCTGGCGCTCGCTGATTTCGGGCGAGATGATTTTCGTTAGCTTGGGACTAGGCCAAATGTTGATGATGGGACGCGACCTGAATGATATGAGCCTGGTCATCGCGGTTATGATCCTGATCGTCGCCATCGGATACATCGTGGATGGTCTGGTGTTCAGAACCATCGAACGCAGGTTGCAGCAAAAGTGGGGGTTGACGCCCGCCACGTAGGCCGATTCTCAGCCGTTCCGCAACTTCCAAGGTTCAGAGCTGAAATCCAGACGAACAAAAATGTGTTTGTAATACAAGTTAGTTTATCGACTTAGTAGAGTTACCTGAAACCATAACACACTCAATAAGATTGCGTGCGTACGGTTTCTTAGTCCCGAAATCAATCAAGGAGCTGATTCGCATGCAAGCCTATTCAGGATGGTTTAGATCCGCGGTGTTGATGTCCGCAATGACCGCAACCGTTTTCGCCCAGTCCGCCTCGCCGACGAAGCCGAAAAGGGCACGCACCACAACCAGCGCATCCCAGCAAGATGTAAAAGAGCTCCGCGGGTTGGTGAGCGCCCAACAGCAGCAACTAGAAGCGCAGCGCCAGCAGATGGACGCGATCAAGTCGCAACTACAGCAGTTGCTGGACGCAACCCAACAGGCGAATGCGGCAGCGCAAAAAGTCCAGAGCAGCGCGGAGCAGGCTCAAAGCACAGCTACGCAGGCACAGCAATCGGCCACCGAAGCGCAGCGTCTTGCGGATCAGGCTTCGGCCAATGCAGTGGAAGCCAAGACGGCACTTTCCATCGTGAATGGCAAAAGCCAGGATGAAAATAAAAAGATCAGTGAACTGCGCGACGTCCTGGGCCGATTCCGGTTCAACGGTGACATACGAATCCGCGGAGAAAGCTTTTTCCAGGATTGCGCTGCCTGCTCAGATCGCAACCGCGCCCGTGTTCGCGTACGCTTCGGAGTGGATGGGAAGCTCTCAGAAGACTTTGTCGGCGGATTTGTCCTTGCTACGGGTTCTTTGGGGGATCCAACCAGTACCAACACTACCTTGAGCAACTTCTTCAACCGCCACACCATCGGTCTCGACCGTGGTTACATCACTTATAATCCGACGGCACACAAATGGCTGGCGCTGACCGGCGGCAAGTTCGCGTATACGTGGAACCGGACTCAGGTGACTGGCGATCCTGACATCAATCCGGAGGGATTCAGCGAGAAGTTCTCCTGGGACCTACAGACGCCGATCGTAAAGAACGTTTCTTTCACGCTGCTGCAGACACTGTTCAACGAAGTGACGGCGGGCACAGACTCCTATGTCCTGGGCGGGCAGGTCGCCGGCAGGGTGCAGATTGGACCGCTCACTAGCACACCGTCCTTCATGCTGATGAAGTGGAATAATCCAGACTCCATTTTGCAGGCCATCGCGTTCGCAACCCAAGCCACGACCACCACCGGCAACCTGCCAATCTCTGGCGAAGGACCAGGTTGCGCGAAGGGTGCGGGTTTACCCTCGACGCCACCGTGCGCCTTTTCACCCAACGGCATGACTAACTCGACTTTCACCGATGCGAGTGGGAAGCCTCACTTCTGGTCGCAGTTCTTCTATGCCGACGTAATTCTTAACAACCAGATCAAGACCGGTATGAGCCGCTTGCCTCTGAATCTTGTGCTCGAATACGAAAACAATCTCAGCGCAAAGGACCATCCGCTTGACCCGGCAGGCACGGTTCTCACCAACCTGGGCAAACAGTCGCACACTTACTTCGCCGATATCAGCCTAGGACAGGTAAAGAACAAGAACGACATCCAGATTGGCTACGCGTGGTTGCGCGAAGAACAGGATGCCGCTCTGGCGTCATTCGCGGAAAGCGATCAGCGCGCGCCTACCAACATTCTTCAGAACCGCTTCTATGCGCTTTGGAAGCTGCGTCAGAACACCCAAGCCAGCTACACGTTCTGGTACGGTCGCAGTCTGAACAGCGCGTTGCAGCACGCCGTGCTGGCGGCAGGAACAACTCCTGGCGAGGTTGAACCCCACCTGCGGCGCATGCAGTTTGACTTGCTGTACACGTTCTAGAAATCTTCAAGGTCCAAGGGCCGGCTGACGAATGATTGCAAATTTTCGCCAGCTGGCGCCTTGACGTTAGAATCTGGGACACTACGAGTCATCCGGTTGGTGATGTCTGGCTCCGATGCCGTTTCCCGTAGACCGAGTTCTGCTAGAATCCATCCCGCTTGACCAGAAACGTCAGGTAGATAGAAAGAGGTCGAATTGCCGGTCCTGGTGATTGGAGGCGCAGGATACATCGGAAGCCATGCCGCCCATGCTCTCAAACGCAAAGGTTATGAAGTCATTGTCTACGACAACTTGTCGACGGGGCAGGCCTCACTCGCCGAGGGATTCGAGTTGATCGTCGGCGACATATCAGATACTCCCAAATTGTCAGCGCTGCTCCGACGAGTCGATTCGGTTATGCATTTTGCTGCCCACGCCTATGTAGGGGAGTCGGTCTCACATCCACGAAAATATTTTCAGAACAACTTAGTCGCTGGTCTTTCACTTTTGAACTCGGTTCTGGATTCCAAGGTACGAAAATTTATTTTTTCTTCCACCTGCGCGGTCTACGGTAATCCCGCAAAAATACCTATCAGTGAAGACACTCTGCGCTTGCCGGTCAATCCTTACGGAGCATCCAAGCTAGGGTTCGAATATGCGCTTGAGGCTTACGATCGCGCTTACGGATTGCGCTTCGTGAGCTTTCGTTATTTCAACGCTTCGGGAGCCGATGAAAGCGGAAAAATTGGAGAAATCCACGATCCGGAAACTCACCTGATTCCCGTGGCATTCGAAGCGATTCACGGGGAGCGCAGCGTTCTGGAGATTTATGGCGATGATTATCCGACTCCTGATGGCACCTGCGTTCGCGATTACATTCACGTGAACGATCTAGCTGAGGCGCATGTTCTGGGCCTGGAATATCTGGACGGAGGAAAATCTGCAGAATTGAACCTGGGGACAGGAACCGGGCATTCCGTGCGCGAGGTAATTTCCACCATTGAGCGGATATCCGGGTGTGAAGTTCCGAAGCGGGTGTCGGCGCGGCGGCCTGGAGATCCGGCAGAATTAGTCGCCGACCCAACGCGGGCGGAGAAGCTGCTGAAGTGGAAAGCGACACGTTCGCTAGAGGATATCGTCTCCACCGCGTGGAAGTGGTCCGAGAACCGGCGCCGCGCGACCTCGACAGAATAGAAAAGGGAGGCACGAGGCCTCCCTTTAATAGCAAACAGTTTTTGCGCGCTGAAGTCCTAGTTCATGAAGCGCGCGTTGCGGCGTACAGATGGTTTGCTGCGCTTTTCGAGAGCACGAAGTTATCAATCATCAAAGCATCAATTCCCGAACAGAAATAGCTGCGCACTGCGTCCCTCGGCTTGACCACCAGAGGTTCGCCAAAAAGGTTAAAAGATGTATTCACCAGCACCGGCGCGGGAGAGCGTTCGCCGAAGCGCTTCAGCAGCCGCCAGAATAAGGGATTGCTTTCCCGCTTCACCACATGCAGACGCACCAGGTTGCCGGTCAGCACGAAATCTTCAGGCAAGACCCGGGCATTGGGACGCACCCAAGCCAGCGAATTCATCGATTGACACAACTGCGAGCACTCAAAATAGCGGGCGGAATCCTCTTCCGGCACGGCCACGGCGAAGGGACGAAACCATTCGCGATGTTTTATGTAATCGTTAAGGTTTTCTCGGACATAAGGGGCCCACGGGGAAGCCAACAAACTGCGGTTACCTAGAGCTCGCGGCCCGAACTCAGCAGGTCCCTGAAACCAGCCAACGATCTTTCCAGACTCGAGCAGCTGCAGGGCACCCTCGATTTTTCGTTCCTCGGTATTTTGCAGGGAGTAACGTGCCTTGCAATTGTCGAGCACATCCTTAATTTCTCCGCGACTGTAAGAAGGACCTACGTAAACCTGGGGCACGGCGGAAGTGCGTGGCTTCTGCATCACCTGGTGCCAATACAACATCCCAGCGCCCAGAGCGCAGCCGGAGTTACCGGGAGCAGGAGGCACAAAAACCTCATCGAGGCCCAGACGCTTTTCCAGCATCGCTACCAGCAGAGTATTTTGAAACAACCCGCCGGACAGGCAAACCTTGGTGATCCCGTGCTGCGTGCGGTAATCCTCGACCAGCGCTCCGATAATTTCGGCGCACGCGTGCTGCAGGCTGCTGGCGAGTGCACGGCGCTGATCATCACTTAATTCGTGCTGTCCATCTGACAATCCGACCTCACGATAAAATCTAGCGGAAAAAGTCAGCCGTCCCGCAAGATTGACATAATCTTTATTCAAGCGAGGAAGACGAGTGCGAGGGTTGCGCAGCATTTCCAGGAAGACATGCTTGAAAATCGGCTCTCCTTCCATGCTGAGCCACTGGGTTTTGTGCTCATCGTGGTGGGGGACGAAGCCGAGTAGTCGCGTGATCTGCGAATAGATCCATGCCAGCGAGTGAGGAAATGGAATCCGGCGAAGCATTTGAATCCTGCTGCCTTCGCCGATCGCGAGCATGCCGGAGTTGCCATCGCCCTCCTCGTCCATGGTAAGGATGAGAGCGCGATCAAAGGGTGACGGGAAGAAAGCATTGGCTGCGTGACAGAGATGATGGTCGAAATTCACTACCTTCGAACAACCGTTGTTCTGTCG
>DATHJP010000169.1:0-2976 GCA_035489695.1 Terriglobales bacterium | reverse complement strand
CGGTTGCGCAAGCGTATTCTCGACGCGACCGCACGGAAACGCGCCGCCGCCGCCTAACACGGGCGGCCCCAGATGCCGTAAATGGTCGTCTGAGGAATCTTAGCGCCAGCAAAAAAAACCAGAAAATGCTTGACATTTTCGTGGTTATTTTGGCAGCCTCATAAGTCCACGTCGCTGATGGACAACTTTAATCCCTAACTGGATACCAAAAATATATGAAAACTCTTCGTCGGTTTACTCGGAATCGTTTTTTCTCACATGCGCGTATCACGGCTGCGATCATTCTGATATCGGCCGCCGCGGCAATGGTTTTCGTGGCGGTATCGCCGCCCGCTTCTGCTCAGCCGACTGCTCGCACGCACCCGCTAACTCCCAAATTCTCCGCAGCGGTGGCTTTTGATGTATCGCCTGCCCTCCGCGATTTGCCGCGGGCTGCAAAACCTTTGACCTTCCCACCCGACACAATACTGGAAGTGCGGCAAGAGCGAGGACCAGAAGGTCCAGAGGCCCACCCGGTCAAGGGCTACAGTGCCGATGCATCGCTGCAGGCGTTGAGCCCGGCACTTACCATTCCGAGTCCATTGGCAAACTTTGAAGGATTGTCCAATCAGGACAACTTCGACATCTTCGGCTTCCGGGTGAACCCGCCGGATCCGAACGGGGAGGTCGGCCCGAACCACTATGTGGAGATGATCAACCTCGTCTTCGCTGTTTACGACAAGACCGGCAACAAGCTTCTCGGGCCGGTGGACACCGGCACACTCTGGTCGGGTTTTCCGGTTTCTGATTGCACCGATCCCTCGGGCGACCCGGTCGTGCTCTACGATCAGTTCATGGATCGTTGGATACTTTCGCAGTTTCCCACCGCCGGGCCGGAGTACTTCAACTGCGTGGCGATCTCGACGACAGGCGATCCCACCGGCTCCTATTACCGCTACGCGTTCTCGACTGGGCTCAACTTCCCGGACTACCCCAAGTACGGCAACTGGACGGACTCCTACGTGATCACCACGCGCGAGTTCGGCCCGACCATTGAATATGGGATCGGTGTCTATGCGCTCGAGAAGAACAAGATGGTGAACGGCGACCCGAATGCGCGAAACGTGAGATTCTTCATCGACGGCAATGATCCCGACCTGCTGCCGCTGGTCGGCGATGGACTGCTGCCGGCAGACGTGGACGGAAAGCAGAAGCCGAAGACGGACACGACGATCCCACTCGTCGGGACGCAGGACGACGGCGGCGGTTACGGGGCAACCTTCGACGCGCTCAACATCTGGGATCTCACCGTGAAATGGCGCTCGACCCCGATCGCTTCACTTGACCTTGCCGCGCAGCTGCCAGTCGCTTCATTCGACTCGATCTTCCCGTGCGCACCAACCTCACGTGACTGCCTCCCGCAGCCGGGAATCACGAATCCTGACCAGTACCTCGATATTCTGTCCTATCGTCAGCGGCCGACTTTCCGACTGGCTTACCGGAACTTCAAGACCTACGAAACGATGGTGACCAACCAGTCGGTCGAGGCAACGCCCGGCGTCGCCGGCGTCCGCTGGTACGAGATTCGGCGAAACGGGAGTACCTACAGCATCTACCAGCAGGGCACCTTCGCGCCGGGCGACGGCGTCCATCGCTGGATGGGCAGCATCGCGATGGACAAGAAGGGCGACATGGCCTTGGGCTACAGCGTCGTCAACGGGACCGACGTGTTTCCGGGGATCCGCTATACGGGCCGGCTTGCCGGCGATACGCTCGGGGATATGACGCTGGGTGAAGGAACGGTCATCAACGGTTCAGGCGTTCAGAGGACCACCAATTCGCGCTGGGGCGACTATACGGACATGACGGTCGATCCCACGGACGACTGCACCTTCTGGTACGTAAACGAGTACTACACGCTGGCCGGCCAGATCTCCAGCACGGCAGGCTGGCAGACCCGCATCGGCAGCTTCAAGCTGCCCGGTTGCCAATAGGAGATAGACGACACGGCGTATTCGAGCGGGTCCAGGCTTGCGCGGACCGACAATCGAGGAATATCTCGAAGCAAAGTAAACGCTGGCATGATAAAAGGGTCGAGGCATTCGCGGCCGGACTTCCTACAGCTGGTAAGTCGTGATCTCGATTTGGTGACCGTCGGGGTCGCGAAAATAGATCGAGTGCGAAATTTCGTGATCGTGAAAATCGAACGGAATCGCCCGTTTCTTCAGCTCATCCCGCGCACGTAAAAAATTTTCGCGATCAGCGCGAAAAGCAAAGTGAAGTGTTCGGACCGCAGCACGATCGTGGGATGCCGATCCTGCTTCGTCGCGCGCGGGAAATAAGGCAATGGCGGCACCGCCGTTCCCGACAAAGATTGGGGCTCCATCCCACATTCCTTCGTGCTGTCGTTTAAATCCGAGAACATCAGCATACCATCGGGCCGAACGTTCGAGGTCCCGGACAGACAAAGCGACATGATCAAGAGCCTCAATCTTAAACATCGACGCTTATTCTAGAACCCATTGGTCATCTCACAACATCGACGGCGCTTCTGGTGAAAGCGGATAGTCTGACGGCTAATAAGCCGGCTGTCGGTCTGTCTTTTCACGTTTTCCAAGTGAGTTCTGTTCCAGTTTTATTGCCAACCGATCAATCCCTGAATCATGAATACAGGCGTCCGGCGTTCGTCTTTATCCGATATAGAATTACAAGGTATGAAATTAAAAATTGGGATAATTCTGGCTGTTCTGGCGGCAATGGCACCAATGGCAAATGCTGTCATTGTGAACATCGAGGTCGGTGACCGGCCTTATTATATCCATGGACCTGCTTATTATGTCGGTCGTGTTTACTGGGTTTGGATTCCAGGGCATTGGAGTTGGCGTCACCACCACAGAGTCTGGATCCACGGCCACTACGCACCACGCTAATCAGGTACGCTGACTTTCTAAGGCAAAGTTACTACGCTTTGTCCGACAATATTTTACGATATTGGTA
>DATHJP010000168.1:0-3652 GCA_035489695.1 Terriglobales bacterium | reverse complement strand
AGGACTTCGTAGTGCGAGATGGTCTTGCCCACTAGACGCAGTTCATCTTCCTCTACGCTAGGGTTGGGGTGGTTTTGGTCCTGTGCCAGCGTCCTGGCTGCCACCTCGAGCGCGGGCGTCTCCATGAATTTCTCCGCCCGCTTCTCCCGCGACAGCAAGACCTCGACTTCTCGACGCAGGGCTCCATCTCCGCCGCAAGCGTCCTGCAGAAAAGCTGGCCGCCGGCTTTCCTCAACTTCCAGGGCCGCGTGGTACAAGCGCTCGATGCGCTGCCAGCGTTCAGGTTCCATAACGCTGCTCCTCGCTCAGTTGGCCCAGGAGCCACACCTTGGCCAGCTTCCAATCTCTCATCACCGTATCGGGAGAAACCTTCAACACCTCGGCAGTTTCCCCCACGCTCAGCCCTCCAAAAAATCGCAGCTCAACCACGCGGCTCTTTCTCTCGTCGAGAGCGGCCAGGGCTTTCAGTGCATCGTCCACCGCGACCAGATCGGCATCCGGCTCGCGGGAGATTGCCAACCCTTCGTCCAGCGGCACGTGCACGGCATCTCCACCCCTCTTCTGGTAGTGGCGAGAGCGTGCGAAATCGGTGAGAATGCGACGCATCAACCGCGCGCACATGGCGAAAAAATGCGCTCGGTCTTGCCAGTTGATTTCCCGGACATCCACCAGCCGTAAATAGACTTCATGGATAAGAGCGGTAGTTTGAAGAGTGTGATCCGATCGCTCGGCAGTCATGTAACGCTGCGCTATGCGGTGCAGTTGCTCATACACCAAGGGCGTTAGCTTCTGGAGAGCCCCTTGGTCCCCAGCGCTCCAAGCCCGGAGCAAACCGGTGACTTCGTGCGTCGAGGACGGCTGCATATAACCCCACGCGGGGCTCGGCTAGGTCCCGAGCGGTGAAAGCGTAGCATAGCCCGCCAGTACGTTCCATCCAAGAATGGAAGGTTGCCTGGCCGAGGCCCGGTTTTGCCAGTTTTTCGGTCCAATTCTCGCTTTTCTAGATAGAGACAGCCTGAGTAGGGACGACTTAGGCGGAAGGAGCAGCTATGAAAGCAACACGAGCAAGAACACGAGAGCGTCGGCGCTCTCGCATCGGCGCCCTCACCAGAAACTAACCTGCCATGCTTTGATCGGTTTCCATTGACGGCGCACAACCCCAGCGTGCCGGGCTTTTACGCCGGAAGAAACCAAGCCCGAAGAAACCAAGCCCGAAGAAATCGGGAGATCATAAGGAGGATGTTATGAAAGGCCACCATGCTTGTTCTTGCCAGCCCAATGCAGGGGATTGTACGAGGTTTAATAAGGCCGCAAATTATCGATTTGCTGTACTTACCAAGGTGACCGCTGTGCTATTTCTGACGTGTCTCTGGACGCCCCCCTTGAGGGCACAGCTTGGCGTGGGGTTCAGCACGATCGATCCACCACAGTCGGTCTACACCATCGCTTTCGGCATTAATGACCATCACAAAATCGTCGGCACCTACTATGATTCCGATGGTCTCGGTCACGGATTCTTACGGAACGAAGACGGTCGCTTCGTCACCATCGACCATCCCCGAGCACAGACGGTCAATGGCTTTGGCACGGAAGCTCGCGGGATCAATTCAGCCGGCCAGATCGTCGGCGATTACTGTGCCGCTCCCCCTTGCGATGGCGTGAGTGTCATCAAGGGGTACTTGCTGACGGGAGATAGAGACGACAAGGACGGTTTCGACAAGGATGATTTTAAGACGCTACAAACCCCAGGCCATATCAACTCATACCTCCAGCACATCAATGCAGAAGGCGATATCGTTGGCTGCGAGCATGATACTGACACCATGGAAACCATGCACGGGATTGTCCGGCATGACGGCAAGGTCACTAGGTTCCCTGTGCCCTTCTCCATGAACAATGGGATCAACAAGCGGGAAGAAATTGTCGGCTTCTACGTCGATCCCTCGACAGGCATCAGGCATAGCTATCTGCTGAGAAAGGGCGTTGCTACCCTGATTGACTTTCCTGACGCCACTGCCACCATCGCTTGGGACATCAACAACCGACGCCAGGTCGTGGGTGTGTATCACAAGGCGGATGGCGTGGTCCACGGATTTCTCTGGCAGAAGGGGAAGTTCACTTCGGTAGATATCCCCGGTGCTGTTTTAACCGTTGTATTTGGAATTAACTCGGCCGGAGACATCGTCGGACTGTACGAGGATGCAACGACCGGGCATGGCTTCCTTCTACGGGCCGAGGACACGGAAAGTGGCGGTGGCGGTGATAAATGAGCGCCGCGAAACTGGGGGCTCGGAGGCAATCTTCAAGCCCCCGTCCCCACTGTTCCCGACCACTGGCAAGCAAACCGTTGAAAAGCGGCACCTCAGAACGATCCACACATAAGTCGGCTTATGGGAAGTGATCGCGATTGCTCACGGTTGACGGGCAATCTGGAAGTAACTGTTGTAATCAGGCGTGGGTGTTGAAAAACTCCACTTTCAGAAATCCAGGGAAATTTCGGGGATAGAAAATGTCTAACCGAGCAGAGAAAATCGTTTATAGGGCATCCTGACGCATTGCGTTTTTGGCAAATTTCCCGGAAGCGAGTTTTTCAACAGCCACAGGCGTTTACACCAGTAATCCGGTTTTCAGTTGTGAATAGCGATGCAATTGTTGCAAGCGGATCGCCGCTTCCGCTTAAGATATTGCAATAGTGGCTCCTCAGGTAAATGCTGCCCGGGGATTGAGAAGACGAACGAACTCCCTATTTACGATTCCCCCTTAACTTCCAAGCCCCATGCTTGGAGCAGAGCCGATGGCACGTATTTGTGATCCTTATTCTTTCGCACCCAGTCTTTGAGCTGAACCGACGATTCATACTCCGTTGGGGACAAACGCAATTTTTTGACAACATCTTCGAATGAGCTGGCACCAACGTACGGAACCGTGTTCACTTCGGGCTTACCCCAATTCGGATTGCCCCGTTTCTTTGCCACTCGTTGGAGCCTTCTCTCAGCGTTCTCCCATTTACGGTGCGATCAGGCATTGTGCCCCCGCTTGCGCTGGTGGTCAAACCACCAGGTTGCATACATTCCTCACAGTGGCCTCGGTTCTACGATGTTTTAGGAGGTATTAATGACGTATTAAGAAGAAGGGACTGAGCGACTGACAGGATTGCTGTTACAAACGTGCGATTACACCACCAATCCGGTTACTGGTGAAATGGCGATGTTTCAACAGCTATTTCCTGATCAGAGGAAGCGTGAGACCAGCCATCCCTAGTTGTTGCTGCCTACCTTCGCCTTGGTCGGAGACTTCACAGAGTTAACTCTGGAGTTAACCCCAGGTCTTTGTTTCCTCTCCGGAAAAACCGTTGTCACTGCGTGACCGTCTGCGTAATCGCTGTTGCGCGATTTGGATTAAAGTTGGGGTCTCCTGAGTACGAGGTCGTGATTGTATGGGTTCCAACACTCAGGCCTGAAGTCGTGAGAGTCGCGATGCCTCCGCTCAGCGGAACTGTCCCCAGGAGCCTGTTGCCGGTCTTGAACGTGATGGTTCCAGTTGGCGTGCCCGAGTTGAAAACCGTTGCAGATACAGTCGCCGTGAACGTGACCGGCTGGCCGTGCTTCGACGGGTTTGGCGAACTGGTGGCGCTGACGTGTGTACCGCCCGT
>DATHJP010000167.1:0-3464 GCA_035489695.1 Terriglobales bacterium | reverse complement strand
ATTGCAAACGAGGTCAAGAAGTAACCGGCGGGAAGGTCCAGATCGATGGTGAGCCAATCGCCAGGTACCTGTGTGAAGTCCCACGCCGTATGTCCACTGCCTCTGAATACATTCCCGCTTCCATCCTCTCCGATGTAGCTGTACACACCAGGGCGCCACGTAAATACGCTGAAACTCGCGTCCGTTACAGGCTGCAGGAAATTTGCGATCACTCGGGAATAGTAATATCCTACATCATTCGCCCCCCGTGTTGGGAGTGCTTCCAAGGCACCATTCCGGATCGATGCTTCCGTCCAAACCAAGGAATACTGCAGGCCATCGGCTAAAACCCCATGACCATTTTCCGCCTGAATATTCAAAGTTCCAGCGCAAGGATTATTTGCTGAAGCAAGAGTTCCATCTGGGATTTGTGCGAAGTCAATAGTGATGGCGTTAGCTTGTGCGCCTACAAGAGCGAGAATGAAGATCAAAAAATGGTTGGTCATGCGCTGCTTGGTGCCATTAAATGGACGGGCATAAAGGTGTTGAGTTGTTGTTTTCATACATTCTGGGACATTTTTCGTTCGAGGTATTCCTTGGTGGACAGAGTTAATCACGGGTAATACCGACAAACAGCAGAACCGATGCCAACGAATGCACGCTTACATGCGACGAGGACAAGTGGCTGCTTAACACATTTTCCACCAATCAGTTACAGGAGCGAACTTTCTCAACCAACGAAAGTCGCCCTAGAGCACCAAGCACAAAACTGTAAGCTTTCCCGACGAGATTGATGCGTGATTGACCCTCTTGATTCGTAAGTCGCTCTGGAGCATCAGACTCCAAACTGTAGCCAAACTGTAAGCTTTTGATAACGCCACAAATGGATCCGGCTCACCGACGTCGGTCCAACCGACCGGAAAATAGGCCATTTCCATATTGTCGGTGTAATTGAAGTCTCTCCACTCCTCCCAACAACGGCGACAATCGACGAACTCGAACTGTCGCCCAAGCCACGGATGAAACGGATGAATCACCCGGAAGCGTTTCTTGCTCTCGTGCGAATTGGGTGCAGTTCGCGACCCAGACCAAAGGACACATTGAGGGGTTGACCAAAGAGCATCGAGAAGATTGAGAGAAGGCATCAGGGTCACATCTTAACATTTAACAATTGACGCTGTCGACGAGACCGTCACGCGCACGACGTTCGATGCCGGGGGACGTGTGAACTACACCGCGGACGCGCGCGGCGATACCAAAGCATTCGGGTAGGACGCCGCAAGCCGCCGCACCAAGGCCACCAAAGCCTGGGAAGCTTGGGAACCGACTCTTGCACCGATCACGGCTTTCGCCTACGATGGCGCGGGTAATCAAACGAGCATGAAGCGGAACGAAAGGGAACGAGTGCTGTGGTCCTATACGTAACCGATTTGTTGAATGTTAAGATGTGACCCTAATGTGCTGCTGGACATTTCTTCGCCGATCCTGGACTATTTGCGGCAACTCCACAAAACCTACGCCGACCTCCAGGAGGGGACCGTCGCAACCTACATCCCTGAACTGGCGAGGGCTGATCCCAACTGGTTCGGCATCGCCCTGGCCACGGCTGGCGGGGCGATCTATGAGTGTGGGGACTCCTCTCAACCCTTCACCATTCAGTCGATTTCCAAACCGTTCGTTTATGGTCTCGCTCTCGAGGACAACACACGTACCGATGTGCTGGCCAAAATAGGCGTGGAACCGACGGGCGATGCCTTCAACGCCGTGAGCCTGGAACCGGGAACCGGGCGTCCCCGCAACCCGATGATTAACGCCGGGGCCATCGCCGCGGCCGGGCTTATCGCCGGCAAATCGCATGCGACGCGGCTTGGCCGGATGCTTCAAATGTTTTCGCTCTACGCCGGGCGCGAGGTGACAATCGACGAGATGGTCTATCGCTCGGAGGCGGAGACCGGACACCGGAACCGGGCCATCGGACACATGCTTCGCAACTTCGACATCCTCGTTGAGCCACCCGACCCGGTCGTTGACCTCTATTTCAGACAGTGCTCGGTCTCCGTGACCTGCCGCGATCTCGCCATCATGGCGGCCACCCTCGCCAACCGCGGTGTCAACCCGCTCACTGGCAAGCGCGCGATCCGCGGCGAATATGTCGAGAGCGTCCTCAGCGTGATGGCTTCCTGCGGAATGTACGACTACGCCGGCGAGTGGCTTTATCGCATCGGCATGCCGGCCAAGAGCGGCGTCGCTGGCGGCATTATCGCCGTCCTCCCGGGCCAACTCGGCATGGGAGTCTTTTCACCACCTTTGGACGCCCGCGGCAACAGCGTGCGCGGCATCCGCGTCTGTGATGAGCTTTCGCGCAGCTTCGATCTGCACCTGTTCAACAACCCGAACGCGAGCCGGTCCGTTATCCGGCTCGAGTTCACAGGGGCGGAAGTGAACTCCACGCGGGTCCGCACCGCCGCAGAGTCGCGCGCGCTGCAGAACTCCGCATCGGCCATCCGCGTCTTCCAAATCCAGGGAAACCTCGTCTTCTCGACCTGCGAGGTCGTGGTCCGGCGTGTGTTCACCGTCCTCGACCAGACGGACTATGTGGTGCTCGATTTGAAGCATCTACTTAGTATGGATGAGTGCGCCGCCCGGCTCCTCTACCAGCTTTGGGAGAAGGTGCGGGCGATGGGAAAGGCCCTCCTGTTTTGCGCCATCTCGCGGGCTCCCGGGCTCCGGCGCTACCTTAAGACCAAGCGCGGGGAACAATTCGATTCCGAACTCCGTGTCTTCGACGACAGCGATCCCGCGTTGGAGTGGTGTGAAAACAACCTGCTCGAACTCGATTCGACCCTCCAGCGGTGCGCGGCAGGACAGCTTCCCGCCGGTTATGAGCTCTTTCACGATCTTGCGCCGGATGAAGTCCGCACGGTTGCAGGTCTATTCGAGCGGAGGCGCTATCGGGCCGGAGAGGTCATGGCACGCATCGGCGATCCCTCGTCCGAGGTTTTCTTCATCGCTTCCGGGCTGGCCAGCGTCACCATCCCGGTTTCCGGTGGGACCCAGAAAAGGCTGGGCGTATTCTCCGCGGGCATGGCCCTCGGCGAAATGGGCTTTTTGGATCGCGCCCCGCGCTCGGCTGTCATCACCGCCGACACCGATGTCGAATGCGACCTGCTCAAGGTGGATGAGTTTGAACGGCTGGCTCAGACCCATCCGCGCATCACCTTTGTGATGCTTGCGAACATGGCGTTGGCCATCGCTGATCGCCTGCGCAAGGCCACGCGCGCCTTCAGCGCATTTGATTACTAGCCGCTGTAGTACTTCGTAGGTGTAAGCGGCGCAAACGTCACGCTCACTTGCCAAAGCCTTCGGAATGCACCGCACTTGTTGCGATGCGACCAGGTTGACTCTATGCTTGCAATAATTTGCTGATTACTCATGCACTGGCCCTGTTGATATTGGGGGGAAACGACTTTTCCGAGATTTGTGAA
>DATHJP010000166.1:0-4819 GCA_035489695.1 Terriglobales bacterium | reverse complement strand
GATTCCCAGCAGCAAACTTACGGCAAAAGCAAGAAGAGTCACCAAAACAGTGGCCAGAAACACGCGTATCGGTATCAAGAACAGGCGAGGCTTGCGGGCGACCGTTTTAGGCGGGAACACACGTCTAAGCTACAACATTAGCGGGTTCCTGGCGGGGTAAGTCGGACGGTGCGCTAGAATACAAACATGTCGCAGGCTGCTTCAGCCATCACGCGTCCGCCGGCAGAGGTCGTCCGGGTGACGCCCGTGTCGCAGGCCCCCAACGGCATCTGCTATGCGGTGTCAGGAGAGATGACGGTGGCCGAGAGCGATCTGCAGCGGATGGTGGCCGCAGTGCCGGCTTCCGCCGCCGCCGCACTGCAACGCAAGGCTTATTACTTTGTTCCGCTGACCGTGAATCAGGGCGACGAAACTGTGATCGCCGACCGCTACGATGTGGCGCTCAGCGACAACGCCGTCTGCCACCGCAATTTCGATTTGGGCGACTCGCAGTGCGTGTTCATCTCCACGCGATTAATGGACGACAAGTTTTCGGTGGCTTTCGAGTTCTATATTAATGTTGGCCACGCTGTGGTCGAACGCGCGGGCGTTTCGCAGGCTTTCTCCGATCTTGCCTGGAAACAGGTGGCAGCAGGGGTGCGCGGGGAAACTTCGCTGGACGCCTGGGACGCTCGAAAACTGGCCACCGGCACCGGCCCGGACGCTGAGAAATATAAGAACGAATATTTTGCCGCCAGCTTTGCGGACGCCATCTCCATTTACCTCCTGTCTTTATTCCTCGATGTCGATTACCATGATTTGCGGGAACGCGATTACCCGCTGCTGGCGCCTACTCCCATGGCCGAGCGCCTGCGCAAAGTAGCAGAGCTTTTTCCACCCAATCCAGGATTTGAATTCGCGATTTATAACAAACGCCGAACGTAAGTAAGCGATCCGATAAACAATAAAGATTATTTTGGATTATGCTCGCGCTGGCGCGCCAGCAGAGATCGCGAGTTCGCTCTTCGGCTTCAACAAGATGAAAATCCCGGGGAGTAGAAGAACGACGTTATAGAGGTCGAACATTCCGGGCATGACGAGGAGTTCAACTACGAGAATTGAACTCAGCTGCGAAATAAAGTGCGGGGAGTCGGCATCGACCTTTTTATTTCTCCACATCCTGAGTCCTGTCCATAGAAGGATGAGCGCTGTAGCCAAGGTAGCAAGTGGCGTTCGGCCAAAAAGGATTTCCAAACCGGTATATCCAGCGTAGCGACGATAAGCGATCATGCCTTGGATAAATTCCGGAATCCAACCGCGCAGAATCAGTTCACCCGCTAGACACAGAGAAAATGCTGTCGCGAAGAAGGCGATGAGGAGGGATTTACGCTTTGACCAGTCCCCAGCGCACCAGATGACAAACCAGATCAGCGGCAGGAACATGGTCTGCGGCTTTATGGTGGCGAATCCGAGTAACGTCCCCGCCATTACCAGTCGTCCGTTCGCGACAGAGAAAGCGGCCGCAGCCAGCAAGGCCGTCACCAGCAAGCCTGGTTGCTGAAGCCTCAGCCCTCGCATGGTGCCGGGGTTACAAAGCGTCAGAATTAGGATGAGCACCATTCCGACCTTGGAAATGTCCCACTTCACGAAGCGCAACCAGAAAAAGACTCCAGCCGCTATGGCCAGCGCCAGACAAATTACGAATATGATCTGCGCTTCCCTAAAGGGGAGAAGGACGGTTGGCAGCATAAGAAATGAAACGTAGATCGGATAAGCGAATCTTTGCTCATCGCGAGATTCTCCGGGAGCTAGCGGGTGGTCGTAATACATCAGTTGAATCTGCTGCGTCACTCTTTCCGAGTACGGGTCGAGACCATGGAGAAACAATTCGCGTGATCCCAGCCAACGCGGATAAATATCGCTGCGAGGGCCGAAATGCAGCGGTTTGTGACCCCAGCGGCTGAAGCAAGCCGCCGTCGCGATGAGCAGAGCCGCATAAATTAACAGGCGCCGCTTGATCGGAAAGTCCATCAGGGCCGCCATTCTAAGTCCTTCTTACCTAGTAAAGTAATTCCATGAAGCGAAAACGCAGTCTCAAGAAAATCCTTCACAGGCACTCACTCAGTTTGGCGGCGTTGGGAGTCGTAGTGCTATTGATCGTGCTCTACTGCGTGTCCGACCCGGCCACCCACATTGGTGCATTCTTCGGGAACGCTATTGCGGACTGGACAGGAGTGTTGGTAACCGTGGTGATGACCAAACACTTATACGAAAAAGGCTCAGCCGAGAGCAAGCAACTAAAGGGCGAGTTGCCGTCGTCGGTCGTGGAATTCCTGCGTGAGCACTCGCTAACTTTGTTTCTTGTAGCCACGGGCGTCGTCTGGGTATTCGTATTCCGAGCCATGAACCCGGAGAGCCGATGGGGTCAAGTCGTCGGCAACATCGTTTCGGAGTGGACGCAGGTCCTCGGGCTTGTCCTGTTGACAAAGCGTCTAATTGAGGTGGGATCGAAGGAGCACCGATGAGCGGATGGGCATTCGCACTGCGTCATTGCCGATCATTTGCCGGGGAAAGGCCGGTTCGTACGAACTCGACTTCAACAACATCGCCTTCGCGCAGCTTTACCTCACGCCCTTTCTGAATTGCCAGAAACGCGACGGAGGCAGCCAAGCCATAGTAGCGTGCGGTGCCTGCGCCGGCGGCCAAAACCTCTTCAGAGATATCATCAGCGAGCTTCGCTATGGCAAGCGATCCGCCCAATTGCAGTGCGAGACGCTTTTTACTGACCGTGGGGTGAGCCACGCCTTCATCGTCGACTTTTACTGAATCGCTCTCTGCGGTAACCAGCTCAAGACCGGCGCCCTGAACAGTTCCGTCCGGCAGCTTGATGCGATCGAAAATGATACGCAGGGCGCCCGCGCGCATCATTCGACGAGCAGGAGTGGTTTGCAGATGTCCTTCCACGATGGAGCCCTCGGGAAGCACGGGCTTGCCGTCGACTGTTACAGCCGTCTGCACTCGCGCCAGGAAAGAAGAGCCGCTGGGGGACTTCGAGCTGATGTTTGAGAGTAGAGCGAGTCGCGCAGTTACAGGGTCGACCCCATTGCCCGGACGCGATAGCCGGTTCGTGCTCCTCGACGCATTGCTGGAGCGCCCAGTCTTGGATTTTTGGGCGGAAGGCGCGTCGGGTAGATCGCGGCCAGCAGTTGCGCCGGAGCGCTCCGGCGGTGGCGGCTGTTGCGCGGTCACTTGGCTGCCGCCGAATGTTATTGCGAGGAAGAACAAGAACAAACGCCATCGAAGCATCATTGTTCCTAATGATCTAGTTGAATTCTGTTCCCGTGGATGCCGCGTGGCGCGCGGCACTCCGCCTCTTGGTACGTTATATTACCGCAGCCACGTTCGCCCGCTGATAAGTCTCACAAATATTTTTCATTGGACTCGACGGAGTCCTGCATGAACAAACCTTGCAAATTTGCCGATATTATTACGATTTTCGCAGAGGGCGTGGGTAATAAGGTTGATGCCGTCAGGCTCACGCCGGGAGCAATCTGATTAGCGACTCTGCCGGATTCAGTTCTCAGCCCAAAATTCCTGTGCTGTAGTTAGAATCAACACTTCATGTCTGTCACGGTGCGATCTTTCGCAAAGATCAATCTGGGATTGTGTATCGGCCCGCTTCGTCCCGATGGCTTTCACGATCTGCGCACGACATACCAGACTATTGCTTTGCATGATGTCATCCGAGTCGAGGTCGCTCGCGGCTCGGGCATCGAAATCCGCTGTAAGGATCCGCGCGTCCCGAGAGACCAAACCAACACTTGCTACCGAATCGTCGAACCTGCCATGGCGGCACTCGGGGCAAAGGGGCGTGTGGTCATTGAGATCGAAAAAAAGCTTCCCGTCAGGGGCGGGCTTGGTGGCGGATCCGCCAACGCGGTGGCGGTGCTGCTCGCTTTGGAACGCGTGTTCAAGAAGCAGATTACCGCCGCCGAAAAGATGTGGATTGCTGCTGATGTCGGTTCCGACTTGCCGCTTTTTCTGCTCGGCGGGACGGTCTTGGGTCTAGGGCACGGCGAGGAGGTTTATCCTCTTCCTGACCTGCCTTCAGTTGCCTGTGTGATTGCCACGCCCGAAATCAGCATTTCCACGCCGAAGGCGTTCGCCGACTGGGACAGACTGGAGGTGTCCGCAAAGGGCGCTACCGAGCGCGCCGGAAGTCCGTCGAAGTCCGCTAAATTGACGGCTTCTATGCCCTCCGATAGAATGTTGATGTGTGGTCGTAGGTTTTCTGCGTGGCTGAGCGGTTTATCCCAGAACAAAATTAGGACTGGGAAGGCTTTATCCGGTGTCCTTGTCGCAAGAGGCAGGGGCCGGGCCGAGAACCCGCTTCTCGACCTTGTCCGTACCGGGATCGAAAACGACTTTGAACGAGTCGTCTTTCCACAATATCCCGAACTGATCAAGGTGAAGCGTGTGCTCGAAGATGCAGGCGCTTTTTATGCCTCTCTCTCTGGCTCCGGTTCCGCAATTTATGGGCTGTTTGCCTCACGGACGGCGGCTGCCAGGGCGGTGGCGAGGCTGCGCAAGAGTGGGACTCCGGCGGTGGCGACGACCACTCTGACGCGCCAGCAGTACTGGAAGAAGATTTTCGATTGACGATTTACGGTTGTCGATTTTAAGTGTTGCCGGTCTTTACTGTTGCTGAATCCGGGTTTTCATTCGACAATCATCAATCGTAAATCGACAATAACCTTACTGGGCCGTCGACTAATGGTAGGTCAAGTGCCTTTGGAGCACTTTGTCTAGGTTCGAATCCTAGCGGCCCAGCCAGAAAATC
>DATHJP010000165.1:0-3090 GCA_035489695.1 Terriglobales bacterium | reverse complement strand
AACCTGTGCCCAGCAATTGGGATTTGCGGTAGAGAATGTACGGCTTCTGGAGCAAATCCTGCGCGCGCAACGGCAGTGGACCAATACCTTCGATTCCATCCAGGATTTTGTCCTGCTGCATGACTCCGAATTTCGAGTGGTTAAGGCAAACCAGGCACTACTCCAACGCCTGGGCCGCGCGCCCGCCGATGTGGTGGGCAATCTCTGTGAGGCGGTCTTGCCGCGAACTCGTGAAGCCTGGACCGCATGTCCCTATTGCAAGAAAGATGATGAGGGCTTTCACGAAGGCATAGATCCGTGCTTCGGCGGCTTTTCTATGGTTTCCACCTCTTCATTCACCGACCAGGGCAGCAAGCAAAGAGGCACTATCCACGTGGTTCGGGATACCACTGACGGGCGCGTGGCGGAAGAAAAGTACCGGCTGCTGTTCGAACAGGTGCAGGAAGGAGTATTCGTCGCCACTCACGATGGCAAGCTGTTGGATTGCAATGACGCTTTCGTGCGCATGCTGGGACACACGAATCGCGAAGAACTGATGGCGCTGAATATCGATACCGAGCTTTACGTTTCAGTGGAACAGCGAGATGCGTTTCGCCGCGAGGTTGAGCTGCACAACTACGTCCGTAACTTTGAAGTTACATTACGACGCAAAGATGGAGTGTTGCTGACTGCCACGGAAAGCAGCTTTGCCACGCGGGATGCCAGCGGCAAAATCGAACGCTATCAAGGTTTCCTGCTGGATATGACGGAGAAGAAGCGCGCCGAAGATGAAATCCGGCGGCGCAATCGTGAATTAAATGCTTTGAATGCCATGGCCGTGATCGCGACTCAGTCATTCGATCTTGACGAGATATTGAACCTGACCTTGCGCCAGGTGATTTCACTGCTGGGAGCGGAAACCGGCTCGATTTATTTATCCGAAACCGAGGAGCCGACGTTCCGTCGCCGCGCTGGTTGGGGCCAGCGCAGTGCCGACCGCGCCCGGCTTTCGGAGATCAAGTTGCCCGATGGCTTTGGCGATCTGGTCACCCGTTCGCGGACCGAAGTAATCACGCCTGAATACTTGCCGCACCTGCCTCCGCTAGTGGCGGACTTTATTCGCGCCGACGGATTTCGCTCCTGGATCTGGGTGCTTCTGTGGAGTAAAGACAAGCCGATGGGAATTATGGGTATCAGCAGCCGCGAGAGCCGGCAATATACCGGCAACGACGAAAACCTGCTGGTGGCCATCGGGCGGCAGTTGTCCACGACTATCGAAAAGGTTCGGCTGTATGAAGAAACCTGCCGCGCGTACGAAGAGTTGAGGACAGCCCAGGAGCAATTGCTGCAAAGTGAAAAAATGTCGGCCGTCGGCCAGCTAATCGCTGGGGTTGCGCATGAGCTGAATAATCCTCTAACCGCGATTTTGGGCTATGCCCAGCTCCTGGAAGGCGAAGGACTGGAAGAGCGAGCCTCCGATTTTGTCCGCAAACTTTTCAAACAGGCACAACGTACCCATCGTGTAGTGCAGAATTTGCTCTCTTTTGCCCGGCAGCGCAAGCCGCAGAAGCAGGACGTGGATATTCGCAAGGTGCTGGACGAGACTCTAGCCCTGCGCGACTACGATCTGAAAGTAAATGACATCACGCTGGAGCGCGAGATCGAGCCGGCCATTTCAGCGGTGACCGCCGATCCTCACCAATTGGAACAAGTTTTTCTCAATATCATCAACAATGCCGTAGATGCCCTGCTGGAAGCCGGTAAGGGCGGTACGTTAAAAGTGTGCATCTATGCAAAAGATGGACATGTTTATACGGAGTTTCACGATTCCGGTACGGGTATCAAGGAACCGAACCGCATTTTTGATCCGTTCTATACCACCAAGAGCGTTGGAAAAGGCACCGGGCTGGGCTTGAGCATCTGCTACGGAATTGTGAAAGAACACGGGGGCGATATTACTGCCCGCAATCGTCCGGGAGGAGGCGCGATTATCGAAGTGCGCCTTCCATCCGCCGGGCGGACAGCGGCCCCAGAAAAAATGTTGCCCGTTCCGCGCCATGAACTTGCGATCGAAGGTCGCATACTGCTGGTGGAGGATGAAGAGGCAGTGCTGGAGTTTGAGCGTGATGTCTTGACTGGGGCCGGAGCACATGTAGTCACCTTGATGAGCGGCGAAGATATGAAGGCGCGTTTACAAAGCGAAGGCTTCGATGCCCTCATCATTAATGGCAAGATGCCCGGCGGGTGGGGCGCGCAGGATGCCTACCGGTGGGCCGTGGAGAATTGCCCCGCTCTGGAAAAACACATGCTGTTTACTTTTTCCAGCGTGCTGGAACCTGAGATCCGAAGTTTTCTGCAGGAGAAAAATCTTCCGTACCTGGTTAAACCTTTCGAAGTCGCCGACCTGATTGCGCAAGCACGCCGCTTGTCGCAAAAGGCGAAAGCCGCAAGCGCTGGGTAGAAAATAGTTCTGTCGCCACTCTTATAAAGATTTCCGCAACGTTTTCGCAAAATCACGGAGGGCCGGTTCATTGCGGCGATACCACCTCCATTGGCCAAGTTTCTTGCCTTCCACCAGTCCTGCCTTTATTAAAATAGACATATGATGAGAAATAGTGGGCTGCGAAAGGTGAACGCGTGCTTCGATATCGGAGGCGCAAAGGCCGACGTCTTTGCCAATCGAACAGGCTCCACGTGTCTTGAGTGCTTGCAGAATTTTCCGACGTGTGGGGTCGGCGATGGCATGGAAAATCCGATTCAGCGTCTCCTCGGGTGTGCTCATGCAAGATAGGAATAAGATGTGAATTGACGTCTGTCAATATAAAAGACGGGTTCTTAGAACCCCCATGCTGTTTGAAGGCAAAGATCGCAGAGAACTGCAGCAGGCAATGAAAAGCGCGGGGCGCTTGCCTCCGGGACAATCGCTCACCCTAAAATGGCCAGTCCTGCATTATGGTTCGGTGCCGCACTTCGATCCGAAAACCTGGGATTTTCGGGTTTACGGATTGGTAGAGTCGCCACTCAAACTCACGTGGGATGAATTTAATGCGTTGCCCAAGATTCAGCGCACCAGCGATTTTCATTGTGTAACTCGATGGAGCCGCTTCGACA
>DATHJP010000164.1:0-9770 GCA_035489695.1 Terriglobales bacterium | reverse complement strand
CAATTTCAGCATTCCCGGAGTACCGTCCGGCACCTACACCCTCACCGTCTCGTACATTGGATTCTCGCAGTTCACTACGCCGGTGACGGTTACGCCGGGACGAGTGACGCAAGTAGAGGCCCTGCTCACCATCGGCTCGGTGAACGAGGAAGTCATCGTTCGCGGAGAGCGCGAACACGGCGAACTTGAAGCCCTCAACCGTGAACGCGTGGCAGACACTATTGTGGAAGTGTTGCCAGCCGAAGTAATCACCAGCCTGCCGAATACGAATGTGGCTGACGCGCTGGGCCGGTTGCCTGGGGTGTCATTGGAACGCGATGAAGGTGAAGGCAAGTATGTCCAGATTCGAGGCACCGAACCACGACTCAGTAATGTGACCATCTATGGTGTGCACGTATCCTCCCCGGAGCGCGACGTGCGCAATGTAAAGTTGGACATTATTCCCGCGGACCTGGTGGAATCAATCGAAGTAAGCAAGACACTCTCAGCCAATCAGGACGGAGACGCGATCGGCGGATCGGTCAACCTGGTCACTAGAAGCGCCGACGACGTGCCTTTTTACAGCATCACCGGGCTGGTCGGGTATACGCCCATTGTAAATGGCCGTTGGCTGACCCAGGGTGACGCGACAATCTCGAAGCGGTTCGGCGCTCAAAAGCGTCTGGGCCTGGCAATCGGTGGCAGCTATGACTTCAACGGGCGAGGCTACAACAACATCGAACCGGCTCCTGGCACTCAGGATTTTGGTTCCGGGCCTGTGCCGATCTACAGCGGCATCCATCTGCGAGAATATATATTTCGCCGGCATCGTTATGGCTTTGCCGGTACCCTCGATTATCGGCTGAAGAATGGGTCGAGCGCTTATATCCGAGGACTGTTTTCCGAGTTCAAAGATTTTGGCGATACATGGAATGTGAACGAGAGTGTCGGCGACCTGCTGACGCCAACTACGTCCGCCAACAACGGCAACGTGGTAATCCGGCACCTCAATCGCACGCCAGAGCAACGGATCTATAGCATCACCGCGGGTGAGAGACTGAACCGTGGCAAATACCTGTTTGATTATCAATTCGCGGTTTCCCGCGAACGTCAGGATGGACAGTTCCCCAGTGCTTACTTCAATGGCAGAGACGATATTGCGTTTGGAATTGATACCACGCAGCCTTCCACACCAAAGTTCCCGGTGTTGAATGGGATCAACATCAACGATCCCACGGCTTATACCTTCGCCAAGATAATAGGTGCAGTTGATCCGGTCAGAGAACTTGATCTCGAAGGTTCGGCGTCACTCGCGCGCCATTATCTGCTGGGATCGCGCTTCGGCTCTTTCGAATTCGGTGGCAAGATTCGTAATGGAGACAAAACGAACAAGACCTATGAACCAGTGTTCGTAGCGACCGGAACTCCCGCATTGCCATACACAGACGTGTTAGGAAGTGGGCCTAAAGATCCGAATTTCTATTTTGGACAATACACGCTGCCGCCGCTTTCGGATTACAACAAGATCCTGGCATTCATCGCGGCTAATCCAGGTGCTGTCACATTGGATAACGACGCCACTCGGGCACGTTCTGATCCTAACAATTACCACACCATCGAACGAATCTATGCCGGGTACGCGATGAATACGATCACGTTCGGTCGAGCTCGCATACAGACCGGCGTGCGAGTTGAAACCACGCAATCAAGATTCACTGGATATCATGTGACGTTTGACGCCAACGACGTCTATGTATCGACCACCCCTGTCAACGGGGACAATTTATATGTGAACGTGCTGCCGAGTGTGCAATTCCAGTTCGCGATTACTCCGAATACGAATTTCCGCGCCGGCTACGGAAGGGGAATTGCCCGGCCCAATTTTTCAGACCTTCCGCCCTACATCCTTGAAACCGATTCGGGGAATCCTCCTCAGGTGGCTGTAGGCAATCCCAACCTTCGACCTACCTTGGCGGACAATTTCGACTTGCTGGGGGAGCGATATTTGAAGCCGGTTGGCATCATCCAGGCCGGCGTGTTTTACAAGCGCCTCAAAGATCCTATCTTCCTGGTGCAGAGCCCAATCACATCCGGCCAGTTCGCTGGCTTTACCCAGATTCAACCGACAAACGGAACACACGCTCACATATTCGGTTTCGAAGCCGCGTACCAGCAACTGTTTACATTCTTGCCGGGCCTTCTGAATGGATTCGGCGTGTCAGCGAACTACAGCCACACCACATCGAGAGCCGCAGTTCCGGAACGATCGGTGGACCCAGCCTTGGTGCGACAAGGTCCAAATAACTGGAATCTAGGCGTGACATATGACAAACGCCGGCTCTCCGCGCGGCTCGGCCTGACGCACAATGACGCCTATATATACCAGTACAATTTTGTGGACGGCGCTGACCTCGGACCGAAAGGGCCGAATGGAGATGTCTACACCTATGCCCATACACAATTGGACGCGCAGGGGAGCTTTCGTCTCAAGTCCAGACTTAAGCTCATCGTCTCGTTACTGAACTTGAACAATGAAGTGTTCGGCTTCTATCAAGGCAGCCCGCAATATCCTACCCAGCGTGAATTCTACGGTCGGAGTTACGCAATCGGCTTGCGCTGGTCGAACTCCAGCGAGTAACTAATTCAATCGTCTCTCAAATAGTCGTTGGGATCAGAGATCCTGAGAAGACTTCGGGGGTAGATGCACCAACTCCACAATGTCGACATCACTCTGCCAGTCCTCTTTCGTATCATTTTTTCTGCGTTGCTCGGCGGACTCGTAGGCCTGGAACGCGCGATTCGCCACAAGCCGGCTGGCTTGCGCACCAACATGTTCATCTGTGTTGGTGCTGCGGTATTTACCCTGCTCTCCGATGAACTGGCCACAAAGTATGGCATAGGGGATCACACTCGCATTGCGGCACAAATCATCCCCGGCATTGGCTTTCTGGGAGCCGGCGCAATCATGCGAGAGCGCGGAGGCGTTATTGGGCTGACCACGGCTGCGACGATGTTTGTGGTGGCGAGCATCGGGATGGCGGTGGGTGGCGGGCTTTATTGGACGGCGGCCATCACCTCCCTTTTAATCCTCATGCTTCTTATCGTCGTTGGCCAATTGGAGAGTATCTCGGGTCTAAAAATCCGCCGCATGGTTTTTCGGGTCACCACACAAAATCTCGAACCCACGATGTCCGCGGCAAACGCGGCGTTCGCCGAATCAAACGTTTCCGTCGAAAGCTTGCAGGTGCTGCGCATGGAGCAGGAATTCGTTCTGGAGTTCGAAGCCGATGTGAGTCTTCACCAGCAGAAGAAACTTTCAGCAAAAATTACTCCGCTCGGAAAAAAGTTTGAGCTCCTTTTTACTTTGGCTGGTCGTTCTACAGGAGAAGCTGGCTGACGAAAAGGCGTGGCTGCGGCGGTTCTGCCGCGAGTGACATTACACGTTGGGTTGCAGGCCTTTCCACGAAGGGCATAACAGGGGCAGTTGCGATTTCACTTGATTCCAGCTAAGAACAATGCGTTACTCTTTGCGCCGCGCAATGTTTTTAGATTCTGTTGATGGTCACACTCATAACCCAACGAGCGCGAGATACTGTTGTTAATCTCCAAAGTCCAATACTTGGACTCGCGTCGGCTGGCAGCTGGTGTCATTGACCGGATTCAGCGCAGCTGAGTGGTTCAGAAAGCGTTTGTTTCAGGTTGTCCGGCGAGTAGTTCGTCGCTTTCATTGAATAAACTCTCTCGTTTAAATAGTGAAATTTGTTTCCTTGTGAAGATGGGTGCTGTTCTTGCCAAACACTTTTCAGAAAGCAATAGGACCGGGGACACATCGGGGACACATTAAGTCATTTCCTGCTGTTCCTAGGACGTCATCCAGTGCGTCCGTGCACCTCTAGTTTGTTGAAGTTCCGTTTAGCCATCCCGCTTTCACGGCGGTAACACGGGTTCAAATCCCGTCGGGGACGCCAAGTCTTTTCAGGCACTTACAGCCGCAACCGCTACCAGCGCATTTGTTCCGGTAACGCCTGGGTAACAGAGAACACCAAAAACTCCGTCCAACGCAACTCGCTGCGGTGTGGCGCAGGTCGTGAAAGCGGAAATCCAAAATGTTCTCCTTCCGGCACAAGCGTGCGAACGCAACGCTCACCTGTTCAGGAGTGATTCCTGCAAAGACTGGATTCAGACGCCATCCCTTGCCCCTCGCGCTCCCCCATCCCGGCTCAAACCCGAGATGGAGCAGCAGAAAGTTGTCGTATTCTTACGTGAACGAAAAAAGGGGGCAGGTCACCGATGGCAACCACAACGCGACCACGTGCGAAGGCAGCGAGAAAAATCTAGAAGTCGGTCGCGGGATTGAGATTTTGTAAGGGGAATCCTGCCCCAAGCAGTGGCGGATACGGAGGAACGCTACCCGACAATCCTGCCAGGCTCTGATTGAAGGGGGAAAAACCGGCGGGAGGAGCACCAACAAAGTTGTAATTGTCCCCGGCTGCGTAACTTGGTCCTACGAATCCAGGATCGCTACCGCAAGTTGAGTGGACATCTTCACCCAAAGTTTGCTGCCAATAATTAAAGGAAAAGTATGTAAGGACGCCGCTCAGGCTAGATGTGAACATCGGCTCGCCCGAGCACATGGAAGTCCCTGGGTTGAAGTAGGTATTGTAATCGAGTGCAAAAATCGACGTGCATGGGCCGGCGTTGCAATACCAATTCCCCCCAAACGGGGCGTATTGCGGCCCAGCATTCGGGTTGCCCTTATCGAAATACAAGATGTTGTTCGTGAAGGTCATCATCAGTTGGGTTCCGTTCATGCGTTTTCGAATAGCACCAGCGAGCCCATAGGCGAAGATATTGTTGTTAATTAGATTTCCCACCATATTTATCATGGAGCTCACATTAATATCCGCCTCTGCAGCCCGGTAGCAGAGGTTGTTATAGAGATTGATGTATGAGCTACCTTGATCGAGATAAAAGCAATAGGATCCACCCTCAGTACCGGCGCTGCCGGCCGGGCTCATAGTGTCATGAGTGACGTCGTGAATGACGTTGTTCGCGATGATGTTGCCTGTGGCGCTCGAGGTGGCAGTGTGGATCGCGCCCATTTCTGCTGTCACGCCCTGACCGACGTTATAGATCAGGTTATATTCAATGTCGTTGTTGTTCGCATCAGTACAAGATGGTTGCATGCAACCACCGACGTTCGGGTTTAACTCGGTACCAAGCTCAATGGCACCGCTATAGGTGTCGTACAACAGGTTGTTCCAGACGTGATTATGGTGCGAGTTACCGATAAAAAGGCTGATTCCTATGCCGTTAGGAATGAATTTTTGAGCACCTTCGAAAACGTTATTCACGATCTGGCCATATTGCGGAACTGTGGAAGCGGTGTCATGTATCGAATCCTTGAGTCCGTATCTGAGCTGCCCGGTACCGCTGTCGTAAAAACGCAGGCTGATACCGTGTTGCCGTGCGCAGCAATTTGAGGTCCCTTGGTGAATTCGAGTGCCCAATTACCTGTATGTGCGAAGGAATCAAAAACGAACTGCACGTCGTTGCAACGGGAGCAGGTCATCGCAGCGGGTACAGTTACCAACCAGCTGGCTCCCTTCTGTCCACTTGCTGGTGTCACATAGTTATCGTACCCAAAGCCGATTCCCACGAAATTCGTGTATTCGACGCCAGTCAAATTCATGATTTTCGACTTCTGTGGAGCAACAAAATTGTCAAAGTTCGGGTTATCCGCCGGGCGACCGTAATAATGAAGCGTCCATGTAGCCTCTGGTCCCGAGCCGCAATTGTTGGTGGGACAGCGATCAAGGTAGAAGCCTTGCGCCGGAGTGGAGCAGCCCGGGTCGGCATTCGGACCCGTGGGTAAACAGTTTTCAAGCAGGTAGCGGTGTCCGGGAATTGGCCCAAAGCCACTGCCATTCTGGGCTGGTCCGGTTGTGCATATTTGAGTCGTGGACGTGGAGCATGAGTTTGTTCCATCGCTAACGCTAGAGCCTAGACGCGCTTTGAATGTAGTCCAGTTCTCGAACAGGTCGGCTTCGAGATCCTGAACCGCGCCATTAACGGCATGGTAAGAATTCCCATTCTGGCCGCCGCTCTTGTCGGCACTGTCACGCTGGTAGACGTCATAGCATTGAAATCTTCCTGCCTTGCAAGCGCCTCTAGTCGGACAGTCCACTGATTTTGAGGTAGCACAGCTGTAACTTGTGATTCCCCCCTTTCCTTGGACAAAGTAGTTCGGGACGGTTGAGCCGGCAGTATTGATGACAGGACGCGGGAGGAACTGCGGGTAGCTATCATTACTGCTCTGGTACCACGCACGCTCGAAGTTCACAAACGTAGAAGCATTGAGCGAGATGGTCCACTCGGTACTCGTCCCAACTTGTGTCCAAGTGTAGCCTGTACTGGCGTTAATCAGTATCCCAGCCGAGATCCAAGTGTGATTGCCATCAGGTACCGCAGCGATAAAAGTGTGAGGATTCGATGATTTTCCGGAACCAACACTCTGAATCGCGCTGCCTGGAGTGTCTCCAGCTTCCATGTTGTAGAACGTGCCGCTATTCAGCACGACGATATTGTTTTTCGTCGTGAAGAAGGTCGCTGCCTTCTTGAAACTGACACACGGCTTTGCGGCAGTGCCATTGCACGTGGAATCATTGCCCGGAGGCGACGCAGTCGAAGGAGACATGTAAGCAGCTGCCAAAGCGCCCGTGCCGCTCAGAGTGACGGTTTGTGGGCTACCTGCCGCATTGTCGCTGACTGTTATCGCTCCGGTTCGGCCTCGGGTTGCGGTCGGAGTAAAGGTCACAACAATGCTACAGCTGGCTCCAGCGGCTACGCTCGTTCCACAGGTATTGATCTCGGAAAAATCTCCGCTCGACGCGATTCCGATGATACTTAATGCCGCGCTGCCACTGTTACTCAGAGTAACAGTTTGCGGCGTGCTACTGGTTCCTACTGGTTGATTTCCAAATATCAAAGAAACTGGCGTCAGCGTGACTAGTGGGGCTGTTCCAGTGCCGCTGAGAGTGACAGTTTGTGGGCTGCCGCCCGCATTGTCAGTGATAGTTACTGTTCCGATTCGGCTCCCAGCTGCTGATGGGGAAAAGATTACATTTATGCTGCAGTTCGCCCCAGGTGCGATGTTCGTCCCACACGTGTTGGTCTCAGCAAAATCGCCGCTCGAAACAATTCCCGCGATGCTTAGTTGCGCCGTGCCGCTGTTGCTCAGCATCACGCTTTGTGCCGCGCTGCTCGTACCGACCGGTTGATTACCGAAACTTAATGATCCGGGCGAAAGCGTGACCTGGGGGACCTGGAGCAAAACTGAAAGGTCATTGTTCCCGGCATTGCTGACCGCCGCATCCAATCGGCCATCGTCGTTGAAGTCAGCCAGCGCAATGGCGGACGGCTCCGTCCCCGTCGCAGTGAAGACGCTACTTTGAAAGGTCCCATCTCCATTGCCCAGCAGGAGCGACATTGAATTGTCTGAACTATTAGTAACAACCAAATCTAAGTTACCGTCCCCGTTCAAGTCAGCGCTGGCTAGGGCATTGGGACTGTTGCCAGTAGCGGAATCCATGTGAGTTCCGAAAGTGCCGTCTCCGTTTCCCAAGAGTATGGAAACCGTGTTGCTTCCCTGGTTCACGACAGCGAGGTCAAGTTTGTAATCGTCGTTGAAATCTGCTGTAACCAATGTGGAAGGCCCGGCCTCCGTCGCACACGCAACCGGTAGTTGAAATGTTCCATCGCCATTCCCAAGCAAGATCGAAACTGTGTTATCGGTACTGTTCACGAGCGCGAGATCTAGGGTGCCGTCGCTGTTAAAATCGCCCACTGTTACTGACGTCGGCGAATTGCCACCCGGATACGCTACTTGAGTCTGAAATGTGCCGTTCCCCGCTCCGAGGAGGATAGAAACTGTACCATCACCCCCGTTGGTTACTGCCATGTCAAGTAAGCCATCGCCATTCAAATCTGCTGCCACAATACTGGACGGCATGTTGCCTGTTGAAGGGTTTAACAAGGTACTTGTAAATGTTCCGTCGCCATTACCCAGCAGGATAGATAATGTATTGTCATTCGTATTAGCCACAGCCAGGTCCAGCCTGCCGTCGGCGTTGAGATCCGCGACGGCAATTGCAACTGGTGAATTCCCCACAGGCGAGCTAGGGGTAGTGGTAAATGTGCCATCACCGTTGCCGAGGAGGATCGTAATGGTATTTGATCCCGCATTTGCTATGGCCAAATCGACTCTACTGTCGCCATTGAAATCTGCTGTGGCCACCGCGGCCGGGTTCGCGCCGCTGCTGATCGTCGATTGGGCGAGGAAGACGGTGGAAGTTGGCAATGTAATCGGCAGATAAACGACGTTAGAACCCTGCCCTATCTGTGAGCCAGATACGGTAATGAAGGCGGTGCCGGATGTAGCCAAGTTTGAAGCTGGAACGTTCGCGCTCAACTGCTCACTACTAACAAATGTGGTTGCCAAGGAAGTGCCGTTCCAGTTGACGGTCGAACCCGGAATGAAGCCGGCGCCCTCAACTGTCAACGTTAGAGTGGAGGAGCCAGTTGTGCCGCTGGAAGGAACAAGCCCGCTAAGCAGAGGAACTGGCTGACTTTGTGGCAACGGACGTTGCTGCTGCGCGTCCAGTTTCGGGCAAATGGCGAGCCAGAACGCGAAACCGCACAGCCATGCAGCCCGAACGGAGATTTTCACTGACAGAGCACTCCATCTTCAGAGTAAGTCCCACTCGCGGATTGTAGGAACGCCAAGAAGATCGCCCAAGTTGAATCGAATGTCAACAAAAAATATGTAAGAAGCGCATCAATTCCCGACTGCGAACAGCATCCTGGCGCGATTCTTGCCAAAGCGATTTCTAATGCGCAGATACTCCACACACTTAGGTTAAGAATTTCCGTCCTGTAGCGAACGATGGGAGATCTGTGATGTTTCCGGCCAAAGTGAGATCACCGGCGTAATGATTGGGCACCACGCTCCCCTGCGCAGGGGAGTTCGAAGTAGTAATCATGATCGCGGTTGTGATCGAAGAGATGGTTGGGTCGGACTGAGTCCTGACCGAAACGATTGCGAGCGAGCCTTTGGGTGCGTGTTGAAATATCCCATTCGTACATCTTGGCGGCATCCTCGCCCATGCGCTGGCGGATGACATCGAGCGGGATCCGGTAATAGCCTAAAGGGGTGCCCGGTGACGCGCGAGAGGATGGCGAGGGCGTCATTCCCCGTGAGCTCGTCGCTCGCGAGGTCGAAACGCTTGCCCGTGAAGCGACCGGCGTCCTCGAGGACGCGAACGGCGACCGCCCCAATGTCCGCGACGGCAACTTGCGCGAGCGCCCTTGTCGGCGGAAGCGCCGCCGCGTAGATTCCTTTAGCGAGCTGCTCTTTCACGAAATAGAGGTTCTCCATGAAAGAAACAGGCGCGAGAATCGTTGCGCGGACGCCGACTTTGGCGATGTGTTTTTCGACCTCGTACTTGCTGTCGAAGTGCGGAATGCCCGTCTGTCGATTGGCGGAGCCGACGGAGGTGAAGACGAGATGCACGCCCGCTGCCTTGGCCGCGTCGGCGGCGGCAATACCTTGTCCTGTCTCGGCGTCCGTGCCTCCGGACGGCATCGTCATCGCGAAGAGAGAGGTCGCTCCTTCGAGCGCCTTCGTGATCGCCGCAGTGTCTTCGAGCGACGCCGCAACGAGCGTTGCCCCGGCGTTCGCGAGCGACTTCGCCTGGCTTGAGTTGGGGTCGCGCGTGACGGCGCGGACCTTG
>DATHJP010000163.1:0-2119 GCA_035489695.1 Terriglobales bacterium | reverse complement strand
CCAAACTTTTATTGATCCTTCCGAGCTGCCGGGCTCACTAATGGAGCATGCGGAGCAGAACGCGCAGCTTTGGAACCTTCTGGCCAGCCTGCGGCCGAAGCACCGCGAGGTGCTAGTCCTACGATATGCCGAAAGCATGCGCCTAGAACAAATAGCCGACACCCTGCGGATGCCCCTTGGAACGGTGAAATCCCGGCTGAATCACGCGCACGCCCAACTTGGAGAAAAGCTCAAGCGAGCGTCGCTGTACGTAACGAGTGATGAACTGCCACGAGGTCCAATCAAAGATCGCGCAAATAGACGGTGATTCGTCCTCACCCGGGGTAGTTGCGCACGCGCGAGAATGCGCGGCGTGTCATCAAAGCCTGAGGGAGGTATTGGGGCAGCAGAAATGGCTCAGGGAACGCTTCGCTGAGGTGTCGGAAGACCTGCTCGCCCACGCGCCCCCGTTATGGGGGGCAGCTTTCCAAGAACGTCTTAGAGGACCTGCCCTGCCCGCACCGCTTTTGCCGTTGGCGTGGGCGGCGGTTCTTCTGGGGACCGCTGCTCTAGGTTGGTGGACTTGGACAAGTTCGCCGACGAACTCTTCCAAATCCTCCGTCGCAGAACGGCACGTTCCGCGCGAATCCGCAGAAAGACCCACAGCAAGCGCTAACCACCGCGCACATTCAAAGCCGATCCCGTCGCTATCAGAATTCGAGTCGCTTGGATCGGCGTCGGCGTCTTCCTGGGCCGCGGAGACGGGGCCTGTGTGGACGTTGCCTGAACAGAGCGCTGTGCCGCAGCCTTCGCGAGAATTGGCCGTCTCGCAGTCATTATCGAAAGCTGAGGTAACGCAGTCAACACCGGAGTCAGCCCTGGCTGAAGCATCGCCAGAGGTTGCGATGTCGGAGCCGTCATCACCTGCCAAGTTTCGTTTCGACACAGGTGTGTTTCAAATGGAACCGACCGCTCTCGCGCCAGGCGCCAGCGGCTACTTGGCGGCGATCATTCCGAAGGACAGCACCGATCAAACGACCGCCATGGTGGCGCTGAGCCTAACCGGGTTGCCGACCAAATCGGTTTTCTACGTTCGCACCAAAGATGTAGGAGGGAATCAAGTCTCGCTAGGTTCAGGGAGAACCGACATAAACGGTTCAGCAGTGGCGGTGATGCTGCGAAGCAGTCCAACAACGGCAGCGGTGGGCGCTCCGACGCTTTCAGTGGCAAGTACGGAACCGCCAGTGACGTTGAATTTTGATGGCGCCACGGGAGAGGACTTGGAAGTGGTGGATACCGCCGGCAATGTGTTGATGACCGTCGGGGCAGCTACCAAACCTAAGGTCGGGAGTAGAGTGAACCCTTCTCCAACGCCATGAGACTACACGTGCAGGCTTTCCGCCCATTAAAAAGTCAGCGCATTAGTAATCAGTCGGGACGTAATAAACTAATGAACCGGCAATTCCGGTAAGGCTACGGCGCGATCGCGATTTTGCGCTGGCGTCATTTCTCGTCGCGCGCGAAACTGGCGGAATGAAAAATTACACCAAAATTCTGTTTTCGATTTTGGCGGCAGCGATTTGCAGCGCTGGTTTTGCGGCGGAGCCTCAGAGCTGCAAGAAAACCGGCAAGAATTGCCCCATGAACGATAACAAGAAATGCAATTGCGGGAAGAATTGCAGTTGTTAAACGGACTTCAGTAACTCAAAGCAGAAATATCGCTTTCCGGAGCTCGTTAGCTCATTATCTGGAAGCGTTCCATTAATTGCTCGCGCATTTCCATCGCGAGTTTCGGGTTGAGACGCTGGAGCAGTTTTTCCCGGCGGTCCGGTTCCATCGCCGCCAGTTCGCGCACGAGTTTGTCGCGCGTTTTTCGTTTCGTGTAAGCGCTCCAACCAATTCCGATCGCAAGGAGCCCTGAAATTGTCCAAACAGTTACGTCAGTTCCGGTGATCATTACTAATTACCTGCACCTGCATTAACCTTCACGTGGAGTTCCCTCGGAAGCTAGAGGAAAGCCGACACACCAGTTACCCGTTATCAGGTACCGAGATGAATTTCGCTTCGTCGGTTTTGCCGGCGCTTTTCGCGACGGCGTGACTGGCAGCGCCAGAACGCGCGCGAGATCCTTTTCGTCGGT
>DATHJP010000162.1:0-6865 GCA_035489695.1 Terriglobales bacterium | reverse complement strand
TATACCTTCTACTGGAACCCGAGCGAAGACAAGCGGCTCACCGTAGCAGAGCGGGAGTTCATCGCACGAGGCGGCGCCCAACCAGAAAATCGAATTGAAGCTTCGAAAGGCGCTGCTCTTGGGTATTTACTTCGGCAGCGGGAAGTCTTGGGACTGGCTCTCGGCTTTGCTTCTTATAACTACAGCTTTTATTTGTTATTGACTTGGTTGCCCAGCTATCTCTCGGTGACTCACCATGTGGACCTGCTCCACTCCGTCCTCTATACCAGCGCACCGTGGCTGTTCGCGACATTCACGGATTTGCTGGTAGGAGGATGGCTGGTCGACGCACTCATTCAACGAGGCTGGAACCCGATTCGTGTCCGCCAGTCGGTACTCATTGGAGGCACGGTTCTCGGCCTTGGAATATTTGGCGCCGCCACCGCACACACGCCACTAGCCGCATTGTTTTGGATCAGTCTATCTTTGGGTGGATTGGCCGCGGCCGCACCGGTGGGATGGTCAATCCCTTCTTTAATCGCTCCGCGGGAAAGTGTCGGCACTCTCGGCGGAATTATCAACTTTTGTAATCAGCTCTCGGCCATCGCCGCTCCGATTCTTACCGGATATATCGTTCAAGCTACGCATTCCTTCTCGGGAGCGTTCGTAGGCGCAGCTGCATTTCTGCTTCTTGGAATCACGGGCTATGTATTTATGCTGGGGCGAATGGAGCCGATACCGGATCCACTTTGAAACAAAAATAGCTGTAGAATCGCCAGCGGTTGGTCACAAAATGATGACGATGCTGCCCTCACGTCATTTCAGCGGGTGGGCGAGGTTGCCCACCGCGCTACGGGCCATCATCACGGGCCTCCTGATGGCTCTCATCCCTGCCAACGTTTGGCCGTTATTGCTCCTCAACCTTGGCGTGCCGCTTGCTGCAATCGTTGAAGTGGTATTCCTCGCGCTTTATGTTTGGTGGGCGAGCGGCGGAGGTCCTCCACGGACTGCGCAAGCCGCCCGCGCCACGGCGTTCCGTCGTGGCATTCCTACTCCGAAGCAGTGGTCGTGGGGCCTTATCGCCGCCCTCTTCTTCGCGGTAACTATTCATGCGTCGATTGTTTTGCTGTTCCGCATTGTGGCCTATCTGATGGCGGCGTTCCGGCAAGGTTATGATTTCTCCTTCATTCCCTCCCTGCCCTTGAGATGGCTTGCCGTCGTGGTCTCCGCCACCTCCGCCGGGATTTGTGAAGAGGCCGGTTTTCGCGGCTACATGCAGCGTCCGATAGAACTGCGCTATGGTGCGCCGGTTGCAATCTTGATCTCCTCACTCTTATTCACGGCAGTGCATCTCACTAAAGACTGGGCGATGGCCGGGATGGTTCCCATAGTGTTCGGTGCAGGTGTTCTGCTGGGAGTTCTCGCCTGGTCTTCGGGATCGCTTATTTTCGGCATGATCGGCCACGTCGTGATGGATATTGGCCTGTTCGCTTACTGGTGGACCGGTATCGCCGGCAACTTCGCGGCAAGACCGATCAGCGAGACGGGTGTGGATCAGCCTTTCCTTATCGCGTGCGCCGTGTGGGCGACGTCACTTGTTATCGTTTTGCTGGCAATATCAAAGCTTCGCGGAAAAACTCCGCGGACAGGGCGCGCTTAATGCGGAGCTGCATAATGCTTGCTGGTCTCTGTTCTTGAGTTGAACACCTCGAAACTTCCATCCTTCCAAGCAGTCACTTTCAGATAGTTGGCAGCGTCAGGTCCGGCAAGGTTGGCGATGAATGGATCCGCAACATTGTGGTCTATGCCGCCTTCCTTGGAAAAATGTAACTGCCAAAGATCTTCAAGCCCAGGTGATTTCTTGATGATGTCCCAGGAACTGGGCGACCCGCCTTTGTTTTCTCCGTTGTCCATGATTGCCAAACGCGGCGCGATACCGTGCACAAGTGCAGGACTCCCGCTTTGACTCCAGCCATGATGGGAAACAATGTAGAAATCGACATGGCCCAGACGGTTCACCGGGCACATCAGCTCCATTTCTTTGTCCGAGGTGAGATCGCCGAGATCCAAAATCCGGAGCTTGCCAAATGTGATCATCGTGCCCACAGAACGCAAATTTTCTGTCTTGTCGGCTGGGTATTGATCGGCCGACTTGCAGGCCGGATTCGTTGCGCCGGCTCCACGCAGAGGTTTCTTGATGAGGGCACCGTCAGAGCTTACGACCTTAACCCGAATCCCCCGCACAGGTGGAGAATCTCCGGGTTTGGCGATGATGCGCCTGATATTGCTTTTTGCCAGGAAGCGCTGATAGTTCTGCCAGACCTGCTCGGTCGCGTCGTCCGTATGCTCTCGATTTTCTCCGTGATCGATGACCGTCCCTACTGGAATTTTTGCGGCGAGCTGCGTGATTCCGCCGGCATGATCTTGATGGAAATGTGTCAGGAGAACAAAGTCAATTTTACTGATGCCCGCTTTTCCGGCTGCCGCCACGATGCGATCTGCATCTCGCCCGCCCGGCCAACCGGTGTCGACAAGCAATGACTGGCCGGCTGGTGTGACGAACAATGTGGCTTGACCGCCCTCGACATCAACAAAATAAATTTGCAGTGTTTTGCCGGCTTGGGCTGTTGACGCGTGCGATGTCACTGGGAGCAGGAAAACACTCAGACTGCCTGCGAGGAAGAAAGCTCGCGCCCCCAAACGGTTCATCGTGACACCTTCAGCAGCACTACACCGTGTTTGGGCACTTCAACAGTGTACGTGTCTTGCACCGGACCAATATCTTTGTGCTCCCAAAGATCACGCAGTTTCGCTGCGCCGCTGAAACCGATAGCTTTGAAATCCAGAGTCATCTTCAGGGACGCTTCGCTCCGATTGAACAGAGCGACGGCCTGGCTCTGATCCGCCAGCGGCTTCGCCCATATTTCCAACGGACCCTCTTCCCAAATCCGATGGCCCTGCACGCCTTTCGAGTCCTGGTCAACAGCCAGGACTTCTCCGTTGGTGAGCATTTCTTTGGTCTCCGCAGTCATGCTTCTCAAGTCATTACCGGCAAGCAGCGGCGCGGCGAGTAAAGCCCACAACGCCATGTGGGTTCGATACTCGTCACGATCCATACCACCATTGCCGACCTCGAGCATGTCCGGATCGTTCCAGTGTCCAGGGCCGGCAAATTTTTCCAATCCGTTCTGGCTGAATCCAATTAGCGACATGCTGTCGTATTTGTCGCTGATGTCTCCGGTCGTCCGCCAGAGGTTTCCGGTTTTCGGTCCCCATCGCCACGGCGCCTTCACACCCCAGTTGCAAATGCTGAACACAATGGGCCTTCCAGCCTGTGCCAACGCATCGCGAACCTTCGCATACTGAACTTCAGGATCAAGTCCTTCGGAGTAACACCAATCTACTTTGACGTAATCTACTCCCCACGAAGCATACGTCTTGGCATCCTGGAGTTCGTGATCGAAACTCCCGGGCCGCTTTTGGCAAGTCAGTCGTCCGGCATCGGTATACAGACCGAGCTTCAACCCTTTGCTATGTACGTAATCGGCCAGGGCTTTGATACCACTGGGAAATCTAGCCGGATCGGCAACAATGTTCCCCTGGGCATCGCGGCTGACTTGCCAGCAGTCGTCGATATTGACGTACTGGTAGCCCGCCGCCTTAAGGCCGCTGCTGAACATTGCGTCCGCTATTTCGCGAATCAGTTGTTCGCTTACGTCGCAAGCAAACTTGTTCCAACTGTTCCAACCCATGGGCGGAGTCTGTGCCAGTTGCTGTGCCTGGACGGTGCGATTCGTTGTGAAAACAAGTATTGACAGGAAAACTGCAATTAGCGCACATCGAAATATTCTCATTGTGCCCTCTGTTTCCAGCGAACCGCCATGTTAAATGGTTTGACAGGCGCTAGAGCCATTCTTATATTCTGCGATGCTGACGCCTGATGGCGTCACCAGATCATGGATCAGACCGCCAAACCCGGTGTTATAGCTACTTCTCCCGTAAAGGAAACCGAAGCACTCGGGCAAGATCAGCGAGCTTCCTCCCGTGCCGGCTATTTTCGCTGGGTCATCTGCACCTTGCTATTGCTTGGAACCACCAAAAACTACATGGACCGCCAGGTTCTGGGTGTCCTCAAGACCACTCTTCAACATGACCTGGGCTGGAATGACATTGACTACGGAAACCTGGTCTTGGCATTCCAGGCTGCTTACGCGGCTGGCATGATATTGGTCGGAAGGCTGGTGGACCGCCTGGGCACGCGATTAGGTTATGCGCTGGCGATGGCGTTCTGGAGCCTGGCTTCGATAGGCCACGCCCTGGGAAGTAGCTTCACTAGTTTTGTAATCGCTCGGTCCGCTCTTGGCTTCGGCGAGGCTGGTGTTTTCCCAGCCAGCATCAAGACCGTTGCGGAATGGTTTCCAAAGAAAGAACGCGCGCTAGCCACGGGAATTTTCAACGCCGGAACCAACGCCGGAGCCATTGTCACGCCGTTAACAGTCCCCTGGATCGCCCTGCACTGGGGATGGCGCTGGGCGTTCGTGATCACCGGTGCACTGGGATTTGTTTGGCTCATTTTTTGGCTAGTGCTCTATCGCAAGCCGGAGGAACACCCCCGAGTCTCGAAGGCGGAACTGGCTTACATCCGCAGCGATCCATCCGAACCGATCACGAAGATCAAATGGATTAGCCTGTTTCCGCATCGCCAGACCTGGGCATTTGTGATGGGCAAGTTCATCACCGATCCCATCTGGTGGTTTTATCTATTTTGGATACCTGACTTTCTGCAGCGGCGCCATGGGCTGGCTTTAATCAAAATCGGCTTGCCAATCATGGTCATTTATCTGATCTCTGACCTGGGAAGCGTCGGTGGCGGCTGGCTTTCGTCGTGGCTGATTCAACGCGGCAAAAGCATTAACGCAGCACGAAAGATGGCTATGCTAGTGTGCGCACTATGCGTAGTTCCGATTGTCTTTGCATATCGTACCGATAGTATGTGGGAAGCGGTTTTGTTAATTGGGCTCGCGGCAGCGGGCCATCAGGGATTCTCCGCGAATCTCTTTACCTTGACGTCGGACATTTTTCCCGCCCAGGCTGTAGGCTCAGTCGTGGGAATCGGAGGAATGGCGGGTGCGATTGGCGGAATGCTGATCGCAACCATCGTTGGCCACGTGCTGCAATGGTCGGGCAGTTACATGGTACCTTTCTTGATCGCCGGCTCGGCATACTTGGTGGCATTGGCTACCATTCACTTGCTGTCTCCCAAACTTGAGCCGGCCAGAATTACCTGAGGCACATACATGGCGCTCGCAATCAGACCGAAGCAGGAATGCCGCTGGGACCTCGTCAGTCTCGGCGAGGTCATGTTGCGGTTCGATCCAGGCAACGGCCGCATCTCAACAACGCGCCACTTTGACGTCTGCGAAGGGGGCGGAGAATACAACGTAGCGCGCGGATTAAAGCGCTGCTTTGGTATGGACACCGCGCTAGTCAGCGCATTCGCCAATGATCCCGTCGGAAAGCTGCTTCAGGATCTCATTTACCAGGGAGGAGTCGATCAGTCTCTAGTGCGTTGGGTTGAGCACGACGGGGTGGGTCACGCCGCGCGAAACGGTCTGAACTTCACGGAGCGTGGGTTCGGAGTGCGGGCCGCCCTCGGCTCCTACGATCGCGGACACACCGCGATTTCCCGACTCAAGCCCGGCGACATCGATTGGGATGAAGTTTTTGGAAAGCAGGGAGCGCGATGGTTCCACACCGGTGGGATATTTTGTGCCCTTTCCGCCACGACTCCTGACGTTGCTTTGGAAGCCATGCAAGGTGCGAAGCGCCACCGCACCATCGTTTCCTACGACCTGAACTATCGTGCATCCTTATGGAAATCCAATGGAGGAAAGAAACAGGCTCAGGAAGTCAATCGCCGCATCGCACCCTACGTGAATGTCATGCTGGGAAATGAGGAGGATTTCTCCGCCGCGCTCGGCTATCAGGTTCCTGGCATGGATGAGCATCATTCAACGTTTGAAGTGGATGGTTTCAAGCAAATGATCAGCAAGGTCGTGAAGGATTTCCCGTTCAGCGTGGTTGCGACCACTTTGCGAAAAGCAAAAACCGCTACCCAAAACGATTGGGGGGCGATCTGCTATTGCGATGGAAAGTTTTATCAGGCAAAGAACCGGGAAAACCTTGAAATTTTTGATCGCGTCGGCGGAGGCGATTCCTTTGCTTCCGGCCTGATTTATGGTTTCCTCAGTGGCAAGGATCCGCAGTGGGCTGTAGAATGCGGCGCCGCCCACGGCGCACTAGCAATGACTACGCCCGGAGATACCAGCATGGCCACTCTTCAGGAAGTCATCCAGGTGATGGAAGGCGTCGGGGCACGCATCGCGCGATGACCGGAAACGAGAGGATCCGGGAATGAACAAGCAGAAGGTTCGCGATCGGATAGCAGAAATTGGCGTCGTGCCGGTGGTGCGTGCGTCCTCGTCACGCGAAGCATTTATCGCGGCCGAGGCCGTTTGCCAGGGAGGAATCCCGATCGTGGAAATCACGATGACTGTGCCCGGAGCGGTCGAAGTGATTCGTGAACTCAGCAAGAGCAGCGGTTCGGAAGTGCTCATCGGAGCCGGGACCGTGCTCGACCCCGAGACGGCACACCGTTGCCTGGATGCAGGGGCGCAGTTTTTCGTCAGCCCTGGGTTGAATCTCCCAACCGTCGAATTGGCAGTCCGAGAAAAAGTATTGATCATGGCGGGTGCCTTGACCCCGACCGAGGTCATCACGGCATGGAATGCTGGATCGGATTTCGTAAAGATTTTTCCCTGTGGCCAAGTCGGGGGAGCTAAGTACATCAAGGCTCTAAAAGGTCCGCTACCGCAAATTCTGTTGG
>DATHJP010000161.1:0-2811 GCA_035489695.1 Terriglobales bacterium | reverse complement strand
ATTGGCTTGCCAGACATGTTTGGATACGAGGGGGGGCGATTGTAGTAGCGTCGTGTCTCACCATGCTAATTGTGCTGTGCTGGATGCCCACCATCCAATACCTGTTTCTCGCCAAGAAACAATGGCCGTATGGTAAAGTAGCCAAGTTTCTGCACAGACAAATGCAGAAACGCGACGTTATAGTTTCCGGATGGAACCTCGGGTTCACATTGGGACAATTCTTCGACCATCCGCAAGATCAAATCATGTTACCCAATGAATACGTTGACAGAGTGGCTAATCACCTTGCTGCCCCAGCTCCCGGGCGCGTCTTTTACGTGACAGGACAAGCTATCTTAAACGGTCGCAAGGCGCAGGTCCGACATTTCGGCCAATTGGAACTAACAACCTACCGTGGCGCTACCGCACGGGCATTGCTCCAGGAATGGAGCGATGATTTAATCGGCCGAACCGCCGGCCGCGTTTCCCCGACGTTTGAAACTGATTATCAATTACTCGCGCTGCTCGAAGAGCAGCTATCCTCTGGGCAATCGGCGGATTACTGGCGTGCGCTCGCTGAGCGTTGCCGCGCCCAAAATCCCGCGAGGGCGGGCGAAGTTCCGCGACACTTGGAAAAAGCGACGCGAGCCGTGATATTTCCGTGAATTGGTTCTGTACACTCCTTCCCAGAACACTCGACAATGGAGACACGGAGTTCCGGATTGTGTCTCAAAACAGGGCACAGACAAAAAATTAAGACTCAAAGAGGCGCGCACACTCGCCAAACTATCTTTCTCCAGATAGATTTTTGGGATGACTGATGCGATCGACCTGACCATTGTGATGCCTTGCTTGAACGAGGCGGAGACACTCGGCGCATGTATCGAGAAGGCGCAGCTTGGCATTCAGCACTCTGGTGTGCGCGGGGAGATTCTTGTGGCAGACAACGGTAGCAAAGATGATTCAGTGCTAATCGCGGAGAAGCTTGGGGCGCGCGTTGTGCACGTAGAGAAGAAAGGATACGGCAACGCCCTGCGCGGGGGTATTCAGGCGGCGGCGGGGAAATGGATTATCATGGGCGACGCCGATGAGAGCTACGATTTTTCAGAGAGCGAACGCTTCGTAGAAAAACTTCAAGAAGGCTTTGACCTCGTCATGGGTTGCCGTCTGCCGAGCGGTGGCGGGAGAGTCTTGCCCGGCGCGATGCCTTTTACACACCGCTGGTTCGGGAACCCGCTCTTTTCGCGAATGGCACAGCATATGTTTGTTGCGCCTATTCACGATGTCTATTGCGGGCTGCGCGGGTTCACACGGGCAATCTATAATCGATTAGACCTTCAGTGCGAAGGAATGGAATTTGCCACCGAGATGGTCATCAAAGCCAGTCTGCACGGAGCGCGCATAGCCGAAATCCCCATCACCCTGCATCCGGACGGTCGCAAGACACAGGTGCCACACCTGCGCACGGTTCGTGACGGTTGGCGCACTCTGCGCTTCTTTCTTGTGTTTAGCCCGCGCTGGCTTTTTCTCGTTCCGGGTTTGCTTTTCGTTTCGCTCGGACTGGCTGGATATGCCGTGGCCCTCCCCAGATTAACAATTGCTGGCCTGACGTTTGATGCTCACACACTTTTGTTTTCAAGCCTGGCCATGATGATGGGTTATCAATCAATCCTTTTCGCTATATGCACCAAGACTTTCGCCATTAACGAAGGCTTGCTACCCAAGGACCCGCGCTTTGATCGGTTCTTCAAGTTAATTTACTTGGAACGCGGTCTCGCCATTGGTGCCCTGGCTTTTCTGGCTGGCCTGATTTTATTGGGCGCAGCCGTGTTGCAGTGGAAGTCTGCCCATTTCGGTCGGCTGGATTACGCCGTCACCATGCGTTGGGTCATTCCAGGCGCGACGCTGACGGCGTTGGGCTTTCAAACTGTTCTTTCAAGTTTCTTCGTCAGTGTTCTGGGAATGAAGCGTCGTCTATGAGCCAGTCTTCGATAGAGGGGGAAGCCGAATTTAATGCATATGCTGCCGAATATGATGCGTTACTCGCTCGGGGAATTTCGATTTCGGGCGAGGACAAAAATTACTTTGCCAGCGGGCGCGTTGTTTGGCTGGCTCGTTGCCTCGTGTCCTTGCAGAAGCATCCGCGCGCGGCGATGGACTTCGGCTGCGGCACCGGCTCGGCGACGCCATTTTTGTTGAACGAATTGAAGCTGGATGAGCTAGTGGGCGTGGACGCGTCTGTTCAATCACTGGCGATTGCCCGGCACGCTCACGGCAATCGCGCCCGGTTTGTTCCTCTTGTGGAATATCGACCCGAGGGTCTCTTCGATCTGGTTTTTTGCAATGGTGTCTTCCACCATATTCCGCCGGCTGACCGCATCGGAGCTATGGGGACCATATATTCCTCTTTGCGACCCGGCGGCCTGTTCGCATTGTGGGAGAACAATCCATGGAATCCCGGGACGCGATACATCATGCGCCGGATTACATTTGATCGGAATGCGGTCCCTTTGTCGCCGCCAGCCGCCCGCCATTTATTGCGCGAAGGTGGATTCGAAATCATACGCACGGATTTCTTGTTCTTCTTTCCGAGATTTCTGAACTGGTTGCGGCCGTTAGAACCTGGCCTGGCACGTCTGCCCCTGGGTGCCCAGTATCAAATCCTTTGCCGGAAAACCTGAAGGAATCGGATAAACGCTGTCCTGAGACACGCGCTGGTTCGCTACTAGCGACATGTCCGCCGAGCTGAAGTGATGCCAGCGCTGATTACGTCCGCCACGCTTTGACCGCGGCTTGATACTTGAACTATTCAGTTCCGGCTGCTTAAAGGGG
>DATHJP010000160.1:0-2593 GCA_035489695.1 Terriglobales bacterium | reverse complement strand
GATGTTCGCGTCACCGTCTCGTCCCAGGACACTCACATCGCCACGCCGTGTCGATATCACCACGGAAGCCTTGCGCGGAATCGAAACGTCCATATCCGTCGTGACCCAATGATCGCCCGCGCTCTGCGTATTGGCATTGAGACTTACAGTTTGCCCGCTGACCGTGATCTGCGGCTTTGTGCTCAGATTCCATTTGTCGGCGTCTTCTTGCTTGTCGGCGCTGATGCGTTTGTGGACTACCACCCGGATCTGGTTGTCGTTCGATGCAGTCACGTTCACTGCGCCGCGATCGTTGACGACGTGCAGACTCGCGCCTACGGGAAATTCCTGCTGCAATTGATCCTCATAACTGTAGGTGTGTCCGAACAGCGGGAAATCGCCGTCGTCAATGTTGATCTGATCTCGAATCTCGCCCCAGTTAAATCGTGCCGCCTGGGTAGCTGCCAATCCGAAAAAGATAACCACAATCAGCAGAAAAACTTGCCCCGCGCCAATTCCCGAAGGCCGAGTGCCGTCGCGCTGTGCCTGGTGATATTCCAGAAGTTTGATGACGCCCCAAAGAATAATCAGCACTGGCCAATAATGCGCCCACAGCGTGGCCAGACTGTACCACTGCAACACGCCCATCGTTCCCAGCAGGAACACCGTGCCAAGCACGATCAGGACAAAGGGCCCGGCCAGCGAACGTCTGGGTCGGGTTGGCGGAGCAGCCTGCACTGGACTAGCCATGGTTCACCTCGGTTGGCGGCTGAACTTCGCCGCTTACGGCGCCACCCGATTCCGGACCGCCGGGGATCGGTGGCACTCCATCGTGGCCCTCAGGATTTGAAGTCTGACTCTCCCACAATTTGGTTACACCGATCACAAGCAGCAGTAATGGCCACGTGCGATGGAATCCCGGTCCATCAAAGCCCTGAATCAGAAAAAGTGTTCCCAATGTGAGCAGCACCACCGGTCCAACATAACTTCGGCCTCGAACCCCACCACTCGCTCCGTAGGATGGACCCATCATCCCTTGGCGTCGCGCGATTTGCCATGCCCCAATTCCAATCAAGATCACGGGCCAAAAGCGCTCCACGCTGAAGAACCAAAAACCCATCGTGTGCAACAGGAAAAGCACTCCTAACCCAATCAAGACCACGGCTGCGGTGGGTATTCTGGAAGTGTCGACTCTCTCTCCGCCGCTGAAAGTTCGAGCCAGCCCGAATGGATCAGGAGGAGGTTGTCCTGCCTGTACCGCCTTGGCTGAACGAATGGCGTCAATGATTTGGTAGATAACAAAAAATCCCATGCCGATTCCAAGCACAGGTTCCAAATTTCCCATTGCGCCGGAGGAAAGCCCCCACACCAGTCCTGTGAAAATGAGGAGGTGGGCCAAACCTTTCGCATATTGTCCGGTGTAAACCGCTCCTACTCCAAAGGGGAAAAACCCAGCCAGGATTCCGGCCAGCGCAGGATTCGGACCCGAGCCCGGAAGCGGCGCTCCTCTCACACCTGGATCCACGACTTGCTGATACGTGGCCGCTGGCGGCTGCACTCCTTGTAGCCGCTCCGCCAGACAATTCTCGCAATAAATCACTCCTTTAACGTCTCGCCTACAACTCGCGCACAGCGGCTTACCGCAAGTACGGCAGTAAGCCACTGCTGCAATATCGTTGTGCGTGGCGCAGTTCATGAAAACCTCCTGTAAGTGGTCACCGTCACTACAGGTGGATCATTGGGCAGAGAGGCCAGCACTGGCTGGTTCTCGCCCTGGCTGTAGTTGCGTTCTTGTTTCTGTTCAGGCTGTCCACTGGTATTGTTTTTGCGTTCTTTTTCTTTGGGTTCAGGTGCGGGCTCAGCGGGAGTGTTGGCTCGCTTGAACTCCCTTACCCGGGATTCGATCTCGTACACAAAGCGAATATTCTCGTAATACTTCACTACTCTGCCCGAGGTCTCGTAATACGTCCGCTTAATCGCACTGGGCCGCAGATTGATGCTCCGCACATCGCTCATCTTGACGCCGGCCATGCTCAGCGTGATGGACAGCGAGAAAAACGCCATTCCAAACGACATCGCGAAGCGTGGCTGCCGGGCCACCGCGAATGCCGGTGTAAATACCGGTCCCAGCCATCGGCTCAGTGCATCTTTCCAAGAGCCTGCGGAGCCGGTCTGCGCTTGCGTTCGCTCACTCACCCGGCCGGTGGTGGCGATCAAAATGTTACTCACCAGGTCGGATGGAGGCTCCACCTCAGCAACCGATTTCAACCAGCGACGTCCGGCATCAGCTTCCGCCAACAGTGGACCGCAGATTGAGCACACCTTGCTGTGAGCCTGAAAACTCTCCAGCTTGGCCCCGGTAAGTGTCACGTCCAGGGCTTCGCTCAGAAGAGTCTCAAACTCCGCGCATTGCATGCCGTTTTTGCTTTCGCCTGCCATCACATCACCTGCCTATATGTACGTTGTAGGAGCCGTGCTAGTTCCGCCCGCCCCCGGTTTATTCTGGATTTCACGGTACCTTCAGGGACCTTCAGTACCGCAGCGATTTCCCGGTAGTCCATATCCTGTAAGTCCCGTAGAATCACTGCCTCGCGCAGTTCTGGGGACAGCTTCT
>DATHJP010000159.1:0-3417 GCA_035489695.1 Terriglobales bacterium | reverse complement strand
TCTTCCGGACTCCGCAGCGCATCGAAAAGACTGATATCCCCCGAGCTGAATTGCGGGGGATCGAAGGTGGGTGGAAACAATGATAGAACGGAAGCTTAGTATCGCAGAGATCTTACTCATCGCCGGAACCCGCGTCGCCCTGGGCGTTGGGATTGGACTGTTGATTTCCGGCAGGCTAAATAGCGCCCAGCGCAAAGCCGCCGGACTGGCTCTGACACTGGTCGGAGGTCTTACTACCATTCCGCTGGCCATAGGTGTGATCGGCAAAAGAAGTACAGAGATCAGGCCAGCGGCGTAGCCCGGAGCGGACGTAAGTCACCTGCGGCGCGATGTCGAGGTTCGTGGCGGCCTGGATCTATGTAGGCGCTCAGGAGGACGAACGATCGGCTCGACCTTGGCCGGCGTGATCTGAACCAGCGAGCGATTTCCTACGTGGACAAAACTCAATTCCCGCGCAGCCAACAAGGCGTTGACTGCTTCCTTCACCCGTGAGCGGGGAACAAAATTTCCGAAGAAGGTTTCAATCTCCTGCTGATCGGCGGCGATTACACAATCCAAATATTTTGAAATCAGCGCAGAGAGCGCTTCACCGACCGACAGGCCGATTCCCTCGCGCACCGCATCCGGAGCCCACCGGTAGAGGACGTCCCAAAAAGCGCCTTCGGCGGGGTTGTAGTCGACACGAGTAATGCGCAGCTTCGACCAAAGCTCACTCAGCGCGTGATCGAGAGCTGCAAAAGAGATGCTGCCACCCAGAACGTCCCGCATTTTCTGCTGCGAGATTGGGCCTTCGCGCCGGATAAGCTCGAAAGCATCGCAAGCCAATTGCGAATATTCCGAGCGCGGACCCGGCTTAGGCGTCTGCTTGGGATTGCGCTCTCCCACCAGCGCATAGAAATAAGAAAATATTGAACCCGCAACCAGAAAAGCATTGTTTTGATCGATCAGGTTGGCTTCATAAGCAGCCCGCTCGCGCAGCAGACGAACCATCAGATCGGTCGCGTCCTGAGAACGCGAGTCCGAAAAGGCGTGCTGCCAGGTAGGCAAACGTTCGTCAGACCCTGCCCACGCGCCAATAAATGTCGGCACCAGCACGGACTGCTTCACCGGATACAGCAAACAAAACCCAACTGATTCGATGAAAGCGCGAGCGTCATCCAGCGTGCGTACGGCACGCCCGTTCAGCCGCCATTTATCGCGTCGAAGCTGCTCGAGTTCCTGGTCGGTCATAAGAACAGCATTCAGCAGTCAGCACTCAGCAGTCAGCCAAATGTGGGCCCGCTACTCAGCACGCAAAGGACTGAATGCTGAGTGCTGACTGCTGATTGCCGTTTGCTCAAATTCTCTTAAACGCTTTCTGAATGTCCTTCAAAGAGTATCGCAAAACCACCGGCCGCCCATGCGGACACGTCATAGGACACTCAGTTTTCGCCAGCTCCGCCAACAGCCATTCCATTTTGTTGTGCTCCAGCGGCATATTGATCTTGATGGCGGCGTGACAAGCGATCGAGGCGGCGATGCGCCCGCAAACTCTTTCCATGTTGAGGGCCTGCTCTTCATGCGACAACTGATCGAGCAACTCATGTAGCATGTGTTCAATCTGTGAGGCGTCAACTCCCGCGGGAGCGATTTTCACCGCGATACTACGATTGCCAAACGGCTCGGCTTCAAATCCGTTGTGGGCCAGTTCGTCAGAAATTTCAGCAAACACCGCTTGTTGCGCCGGCGTCAACTCGATCACCAGAGGCATAAGCAGGCGCTGGCTCTCAACTCTCTGCGCTGCCCGTTGCCTGAGCACTTTCTCGAAAAGAACGCGTTCGTGAGCCACGTGTTGATCCACGATCCATAAACCTTCCCGATTCACCGCCAGGATGAACGACTCCCGAATCTGTCCCAAAGGTTTGAGCGAAGGCAGCGAGGGCGCGAGTTCACTCGCATCTTCCACCTCGTCAGGAAGCGGCGGCGCACAACCGTCGCTCTCTATCACTTTAGGCGCGCGAGCCAACGACACTGCCGCATTCCCTTCCACGCTGATCCCCCCGCTGAACTGGAATTGCGTATTAATAGGAGGAGGTACCGGCGCTTGCAAAGTAAACTCTTGTGGCGGAGCGTGGAATGAAGGGGCCAAGGCAGCAGAACCTTCCGTCATAGCGACTCGCCCACCAGCGATCAATGAAGGAGTTGCTGTAGGATGCGCCCGAATCTCAGTCGCGAACTGCGGAACCGGCCGCGCCTTCATCAGCGCAGCCCGAACTGAATCCCGCACGAAATCATGCATGATAGTTTGCTGGCGAAAACGGACCTCGGTTTTCGAGGGATGAACATTCACATCCACTTCTTCCGTCGGTAGTTCAAGAAACAGCAGCACCACGGGATAAACCGTCGGCGGCAAGACGTTGCGGTAAGCATCCGTGAGCGCGTGTTGAATCAGGCGATCGCGAATCAGTCGCCCATTCACGAAAACATAAATCGAATTGCGATTCAGTTTCTGAATTTCAGGCTTGGAAACGAATCCGTGTAGGCGGATTTCACCCGGATCTCTCGGCTCCTGGTCTTCTTCCGTCCTTCTCCACGGAGGCGGCTGCGGCAGTCCAATTCGTTCCAAAGGCTGCGCCGCAGCAACTGCGATCAGTTGGTCGAGTACTTCTTTACCAAATACCTGGTAAACACGCTCGCTATATCCCTCCACCGGCGCGGCGACGAACACCGCATTCGTAGCCGAGTGCAGTTCGAAGTGCTTATCAGGATGGGCCAAAGCGTAATGAGTGACCAGCGATGCGATATGCGAGAGTTCGGTAGACTCCGCCTTCAGAAATTTCTTCCGCGCCGGAGTGTTGAAGAAAAGATCCCGCACAGTGATGGACGTCCCCAGAGGAAGTCCCGCTTCTTCCACTTTGAAAATCTTGCCCCCATTTATTTCGACGACAACGCCCGCGGATTCATCTCCAGCTTTGGTCTCCAGCCGAAGACGCGACACCGAAGCGATCGAAGGCAGCGCTTCTCCACGAAATCCCAAGGTAGCGACACTCAATAAGTCTTCGGCGTTTTTGATTTTCGAGGTTGCGTGACGCTCGAAGGCCAGCAGGGCGTCGTCGCGCACCATGCCACAACCATTGTCGGTGATCTGGATGAGTTTTTTCCCGCCGGCTTCGATTTGGATACGGATGCGGGTGGAACCAGCATCCAGCGAGTTCTCCAGCAGTTCCTTCACCACCGATGCCGGACGTTCCACCACTTCGCCAGCGGCGATCTTATTGGCAACTTGCTCGGAAAGTACGTGGATGCGGCCCATGGCTCCAGCGAAGTGCTACCCATCAGTTTCGCAGATGAGTGTGGGGAAGGCAAAGCAGGACGGAGAGTTTGAGAAACAAAGCCGACTGACAAAATTCCTGATAAGAAACTAAGGACGACAAAAAA
>DATHJP010000158.1:0-3174 GCA_035489695.1 Terriglobales bacterium | reverse complement strand
GCGTTACTGGGCCAAACTCGATTAGCGTTAAGCGGACAAGATGACCAGAAATCGAGAATTTTTCAGTACTTTACTAGTCCACAATTCTACGAACGGATGGCGACGATCGCGGAACAGTTTGAGCAGATGCAAGCCGACCTGACGCGGGAAAAAGCGGCGATGAACCGCACCTGGGCAAAGCGCGAAAAACAGATCGAAACCATCGTATCGAGCACCGCGAAGTTCACCGGTGAACTGCAAGCCTTGTATGGTTCGTCATTGCCTGCGTTACCCCAATTTGCGCTGCCCGGCGAGTGCGTTTGAACTCCGATCTCCGATTTCTGACCTCCGACCTCTGAAAATGGTCCCGCGCTTCCGCAGCTGCCCCAATTCGCCCTACCAGGCGAATGAACTTATGCGCTGTCCTCTCTCCTCCGTCCTCTCTTTCGATTCTGCCATTGGGCGTTCGGTGTTGAGCGTTGGACGTTCGGCGTTTGCTGCTTTCCTCCTTCGCTGACCGCTGACCTCTGCCAATCTGCTGACCTCGCTGGCTCGCCGTAGTCGGCCGAGCTCTGACCTCTGAAAAACGGTTCGTCATTCCTCATTCCTCATTCGTCATTCGTCATTTGCGTGTGTCACTTGACCACTGACCACGAAACCACGGACTACTGACCTCTGACTCGGATGACGCTTTAACTCTTATCAGTCACCGATCACCATTCATCGTTCGACGCCTTCATTTCTGTCCTCTGGCTCACGAGCCGGGAACAAATGTTACTGTGCCCCGCTTTGCTGTAGGAAGAAGCTTCAGCAGCGGAGCCATAAGTGGGCGTGTATCATCGAGTCGATTGGACTTTGCCCGCAAAGCGATCACCGCTATTGCATGATGTCCGATATTTTGCTGATGCACCAATGTTGCTATCCATGGTGACGAGTACTTCGAATCCCTCTTCGACGGCCGTCTTTAGCAACTCGCCGTTCTGTATTCCAGCCAGCCTAACAACGGCACCGACTCCACTTGATCGTCAGCGAGATAGCGGCCCAGACGCCAATCAAGATTTTCGTCCAACAGAATGCGCATCAACAAGCTGCCTAGACGTGCGCCTTGGAATCCTCGAGCAGCGCGATGACCTGCTCGCGCTTTACGCTCGGGAAGCCCTCCAGGAACTGCTCAATTGAGTCGCCCGCCTCCAGATGGTCGAACAAACTCTTCGCCGGGACACGTGTTCCGGCAAAGACTGGTTCGCCGCCAAGAATATCAGGATGCTGAGTAACGACGCTGCTCATGTTGGAAGGTTAACCTTAAAACGGATTCAGTGCCAGCACGGTCCCGTTGTCCGTTGTCCCGTAGTCCTATCGTCCGCTCCGTCTTTGCCCTCTGCTCCGTGCTTCGTGACCTCTGACCTCTGATCTGCCCTCTGGCGCAGTCTTGTAGTCTCGTATTCCGCTCCGTCTTTGTCTGACCTTCCAAAATTCGCCCTGCCGAATTAATGGAGGTGACACCGCAGGTTGTCAATTAAATACGCGCACTCGACATTAGTGTCGATTGCACGTATTATCTGTCGTGACCGGTAATCTTTCCAATATTCAGGCCATTGAACAATTTCACCTTCTCTTCCTGGCGCAGCTCGGAGCGCGGTTAGATAAGAGGCTGTATGCCCTCAAGGGCGGCTGCAATCTTCGGTTCTTCTTCAAGAGTATTCGGTATTCAGAAGACATCGATTTCGACGTGCGCACCATTGCTCAGCAAACCTTGCAGAAGAATGTCAGACAAATCTTGGAGGCGCCTGGCTTTGGACGGATTCTTCGTGCATCCAATATTCAGTTAACCCAAATCACCGAGCCCAAGCAAACAGCCACCACCCAACGGTGGAAAGTTCATCTGCAATTTGAAGGCTCCGGGGCGGACCTTCCAACAAGCCTCGAATTCTCGCGCCGTAAGTTTGATTCCGGCGTCATGTTGGCGCCGGTAGACACGGAAATTGTCGCGGCTTACAACCTTCGGCCAATCTTCGCCAGCCACTACGATCTTGAGACCGCTTTCAATCAAAAAGTAGAGGCGCTTCTCGGTCGGAAACAAACTCAGGCTCGAGATATTTTCGATCTGGACTTTCTTGCACAACGCGGCGCAACAGGTTCCACCATCAAAATGGACAAAAAGACGCTGGCGAATGCACCCGACATCATCTCGTCGGTTTCCCATGAGCAATTCCTTGGTCAGGTGGTGGCCTATTTGTCGCCCGAATATAGTGACTATTACCGGGACCCGAAGACTTGGGCCAAGATCCAGAAAAACGTTGTCCGTACTTTGGAGGCCCTGTGACTCAGATTGAGGCGCTTGCCAGAATCGAACGGCTGGGTCTACCGCTTTTTGAGACCAGGGACATCGCCGCGTTACTCAAAGTCAACAATTCCAATGCTAACAAGATCGCGTCGCGCCTGGCACAGACAGGGTTGATCATCCCAGTCAAGCGTGGACGCTGGGCCTTGCGCGGCCGTCTGAACACGCTGGCTATCCCTGAACATCTGACCGCGCCCTATCCGGCTTATATATCCTTGCAAACCGCCCTGTATCATCATGGAATGATCTCTCAGGTACCGGCTGTGACCTATGCGGTTTCTCTCGCCCGAACGAAGCGTTACGAAACTCCGGCTGGAACATTCTCTATTCATCACGTGGACCCCGCATTTTTCTTTGGGTTCGATCTGGATGACTCGGGAATGGTTAAAATCGCTGGTCCCGAAAAAGCGCTGGTCGATCTCTGTTATCTTGGTCCAACCAGGTCCAGGCTCTTTGTGAGGCTACCGGAGATTGAATTTCCGAAAAAATTCAGCTGGCAGAAAACGTTTGCCATGGCGAAGAAGATCAGGAGTGGCGCACGACGCAAATTTGTTGAAAGGGCACTAACTTCACTACGTAACTCAGCCAAACCGATAAAATCCGCGCGTTAAGCAATGTGTCGTGTGCGCTCCTTCTTGCCCTTAGCTCCCTGCTCCTTGCTCGCTACGCCGTCTTGTTGTCTGTGGTCTGTAGTCCATCTCACCCGTGCCCTCTGCCCTCCGACCTGAGCTTCGCCTTCCGGTATTGGGCGAATAGAAAAGCGAAAGTCTAAATTTTCGTTCATCACACGTGTGGTTGGTTGCCGGTTAAAGACGCGGTCCTGTCTGCCTTGTCCCTTTAGTCAACCCTACAGG
>DATHJP010000157.1:0-2236 GCA_035489695.1 Terriglobales bacterium | reverse complement strand
AGGACCGACTCGCTGGATGTCCCAGATTACCCCAGGGACCTCAGCGTAATAAGCCAACCCTGCGAACTCCGCCATCAGTGAAATGCCGGGGCCTGCGGTCGCAGTCATGGCTCGGGCTCCAGCCCAACCCGCGCCCACCACCATGCCAACTGCAGCAAGTTCGTCTTCCGCTTGCACAATTGCAAACGTTGCCTTGCCGTCCGCATCAATCCGGAAACGCTTCATGTACTCGATCAGGCTTTCGGGCAAGGAAGACGACGGTGTGATCGGATACCAGCTCACCATCGTCACGCCCGCGAACATACACCCCAGCGCAGCAGCCGCGTTGCCGTCGATAATGATTTTCCCAGTGGTCTTGTCCATGCGCTGGATGACATAAGGATCGCGCTTGGGCAAATTCGCGGCAGCGTAATCGAAACCGGCCTGAACCGCGGCGAGGTTCAGATTAGCGGCCTTTACTTTCTTTGCAAATTGCTTGCGGATCGCCTTCTCGACTTCTGCCATATCAATTTCGAGAAGTTTGGCGACCACGCCCACGTAAATCATGTTCTTGACCAGCTTGCGCAGCTTGGCCTCAGGACAGACAGGAGCAACCAGCTTGTCATAAGGTACCGCGTAAAAAATCAGATCCTGGCGCAGGCTGCTAAGGTTGAGCGGCTCGTCATACAACACAGAAGCCCCCGGAGCCAGCGACATGACGTCTTCCTGCGCCGTCTCGGAATTCATCGCCACCACGAAGTCGATTTCTTTCTTGCGGGCGATGTAACCGTCTTTATTGGCGCGAATGGTGTACCAGGTCGGCAAACCCGCAATGTTCGACGGAAATAGATTCTTGCCGGATACCGGTACGCCCATCTGGAAAATACTGCGCAACAGTACGGTGTTAGAACTCTGCGAGCCTGAGCCGTTTACCGTCGCCACCTGGATGCTCATGTTGTTGACGACGCGTTTTGGCCCCACCTGCCCAGCGGCCTGGTGAAGCGCTACATCCGTAGTAGCCATTACTGTCCCTCCTTCGAGCGGGTTATCCCCGGGTGCGGTGGAATGATGATGACGTGAAACTCTTAATTATACGGTAAGGAAGTGACGGCGAACAGGCGCGGACAGTGGAGTTCAGTGAACGAGGTGCCTGGTTTTGAACTAGGCTTCTACGCGCAGAAACTGCGCCATGTGACGGAATTTGTCATATCGCGACTCGAGCAATTGCGGAATGGTGAGACGGCGGACTTCTTGCATGTGCTTCGCCAGCGCGGCATCCAAAAAAGCCGCAGCAGCTTCATGATCCAGGTGAGCACCGCCTTCGGGTTCAGGAACGATATCGTCGATACAGCCCAACTGATTCAAATCCGTGGGGGTGATGCGCAGAGCCTGCGCCGCCAGATCTTTCTTGCTTGAGTCGCGCCACATGATCGAGGCACAACCTTCCGGAGAAATCACGGAATAAATAGTGTTTTCCATCATCAGGACCCGATCGGCAACCGCAATGGCCAAAGCTCCGCCGCTGCCTCCTTCTCCCGTGATGGTAGTGATCACCGGCACTTCGAGTCGCGCCATCTCGCGCAAATTGCGAGCGATGGCTTCGGCTTGTCCCCGCTCTTCCGCGCCCAGGCCGGGATATGCCCCGGGAGTATCCACGAAGGTGAATATGGGGCGATGGAATTTTTCCGCAACCTTCATCGCGCGTAGCGCCTTGCGATAACCCTCGGGGTTCGGCATGCCGAAATTGCGGTAAACCTTTTGCTTGGTGTCTCGTGCTTTCTGGTGTCCGATTACCATTACGTCGTCGCCATGAAAGCGTGCCATGCCGCAAATGATGGCGGGATCGTCGGCGTAACCGCGGTCGCCGTGAATCTCGCTCCAGTCAGTGAAGATGCGCTCGATGTAATCCAGGGTGTAGGGACGCTGTGGATGCCGTGCCAGCTCTGTTTTTTCCCACGCGCTTAGATGGGCGGACACCTGTTTGCGCAAAGTATTGATTCGATCGTTGAGCTGCTGGATCTGGCGCCGCGTATCGTCAGTCTGCCCGGCGACGGACTGCAACCTGGCGAGTTGCTGTTCGATCTTTCCCAGTTCCTGCTGCGCTTTGAGTCCGGAATCCATCTTGCTGCCGTCACCGTTCCTGGCGGTCCATCGCGCCTCCACCATAGACAGGAGGAGCTCAGCACCGGTCATCACTAGAGTGGCATTGCCTACGGCCGGGGCCACGCCTGTTTGCGCGCTGAAACTCCTGGGAATA
>DATHJP010000156.1:0-5134 GCA_035489695.1 Terriglobales bacterium | reverse complement strand
TCGATGGACAAAACGCTGCTGATGCAGGAATTTTTCAATTCATCCCCGTGAAACCAAACACCGAGTACGAGTTCAGTGCTGCCTACAAAACGGAGGAGATCGTGACTGCCAGCGGTCCTCGTTTCTCGATCGCGGACGCCTACACCAATGCTTCATACGTACTCACCGATGATTCACTAGGCACTAATCCGTGGCGCGTGCAGCAAGCGCGATTTCAAAGTGGCCCAAACACAAATCTATTACTGTTGAAAATCTCCCGTCAGCCTGCGGGACCGCTGATCCGAGGCAAGTTCTGGATTGATGATCTCAGGCTGGCGGAAAAATAAATCTAAGCACAGTTGAAATGTCGCCCAAAGTCTTAGTTGATTCGTATCAGCGTACGGTTTTGAACTCTGGGCGTGATAATGCGCCGAGAATCCTGGACCAAGGTCTCATCTTTGGCCTATGTGCCCTTTTGATTTTCGGCGTGTTGGCGTTTGGTGCGGTTGAAGAATGGTCGACCTTCGCCTTCGAGGCCGGCGCGGCGACTCTGTTCCTAATTTGGGTGGGGCAGCAGTTGGTTTCACGAAACGTGGGACTATCGAAAAACCCTTTGTACCCTCCAGCGTTCCTGTTTTTCGTACTCATTCTCGCTCAGATTTTCCTCCGTAGGTCTGCCTACTCCTACGTTACTCGATATGAAGCACTCAAGTATGTCTCCTATGGGATCGTTCTGCTGATTGCAGCGGAGTGTGTCAGAGCGGAAGATGCGCGCAAGATATTTGCGCTTGTAATGACTGTTTTCGGGGCTACCTATGCCTTTTTTGCGCTCACTCAGGACCTGACCTCTAACAGCAAGCTTTTCTGGCTTCGCACTGCGCGTTTCCATGGCGCGATCTATGGGAGTTATGTTAACCATGATCATTATGCGGGTTTAATGGAAATGCTTGTACCGATCCCCTTGGCGCTCAGCATGAGTCACTTACTGAGGGGCGGAAAACGAGTTTTGGTTGGGTTCTGCGCGGTATTGATGGCCACCACGATATTTCTTTCTGGCTCCAGAGGAGGAATGATTACTTTCGTCCTCGAAATGGTACTGCTGGCGGCATTGATTCTTGGAAAGAGGCGCAGTCCTCGCGCTTTGTTGGGATACGCGGCAATATGCGTTTTTATCCTAGCGCTCATATCTTTCTCAAGCAGAGGGCAAGTGATGGGGCGCATTGGAGATCTGAGCCCCGGCATCCGTCCGCAGATTACCAAAGACAGTTTGAGAATGTTTTTGAAACGTCCGGTCTTGGGTTGGGGCTTGGGTACTTTCCCAACGGTCTACCCGCGTTACCGAACCTTCTACACGAATCTCTTCATAAACGAAGCTCATAACGATTATGCCCAGTTGCTGACCGAAATGGGCTTGCTCGGTTTTACGCTGGCGCTATGTTTCCTGACTGGAATGTATCATCGAGGATTATCAGCGTCGCGACGGTGGCAAAATCACTGGGACGGGACGGTGTCTCTTGCCGCCTTAATAGGCTCTACGGGAATCCTGCTACACAGCTTCGTGGATTTCAACTTACAAATCCCGGCGAATGCTGCCATGTTTTATGTGCTTTGCGCATTGGCCGCATCCGAACCTGTGGCTGAGTCATCCTTCGCCAAGCAAATTCGCCTCCGAGCAATTGATATCGACAAGCTGGCACCATAAGGATGCAATTAAGACGCGCCGCGACGGGAAACGCCCAGTCTCGCGGACAGATTACTCTCAGGAGAAGAAATGTCGCTGAAACCGCTCGCAATCTCGGTCTTGATGGCGGTTTGCACCTTCGACCCACACGCAACGGCCCAGAAGAATGAGTTGTCAGGGCTGCTGGGGCGTACCTTCATCAGCGACCAAGGCATCAAAGGAGCTCCTCCTTCCGACCCCGAGTTACGTTCTGGCAACGGCCTAACCTTCGAAGTCAACTACGCTCGGCGGGTCATTGCTGGAGGTTTCTGGTCACTCGCTCTAGAGGTCCCGTTCGTGGTGAACCCCGACGAGGACTTGCACGCCGCCCGGAATCTAATCCCGCAGCAATACTTCTCTTTCTTCGTGACTCCCGCTGCCCGACTGAACGGCTTTCCCGATGCCGGTGTTTCTCCCTGGATCAGTGTTGGCGGCGGGTTGGGGCACTTCAGTGAAAGCTCCACCCTGCTCTTTGGGGGACCGAACCCGGGCAAAACGGGAACCACAACCGGCGTATTTCAATCTGGGGTGGGGCTGGACGTAAAAATCTTCAAAGGATTCGTCCTGCGAGGGGAAGCTCGCGATTTCTGGTCAGGCGTTCCGCAACTGAACGTAGATACTGGCAAAAGCCGCCAGCACAATATTTTTGTCGGCGGCGGCATCGTGTTCCACTTCTGATATCGCTTTTACGTCCGATAGACCTTGCGATTATGCGGCTCCGCAGCATGCAATTGAACTGAAGGCGCAGCTGTGGATTATCACCTTGCGGATCTTGACTGACAAATACTGCTCGGCTGTATTACGAATCGTTGCTTTTACTTTTGACCTCGGACGACTGTCAACGGCACTAGCTCGCGAGTGCTAGCGGAACTGCAAAAATTATATGCGTCTAGCTAAAAGATCATTGCTCGCCGTACTTTTCACCCTTGCGCTAACTGCCACTGCCGAAAATCGTGACACTCTGCATCTCGTCACCATTCAGAACTCTGAGTTGGTAATCGAGACCAGCCAAGCAGACGGGACCTACACGGTGCGCTCGACGGAAAAGGCTCCCTTGTCGGTAGCTGCCCGGGTCGGAGCAAAGATTAATGGGCAATGGGTTTTCTCTACCCAGTATGCGCAGCACAAGGCCGTAACTTCGGCCGTCGTTGATGATCTGGGCGAGAGTTCGCAGATCTTGATGAGCAATACAGGCCTTGCCGGTCAGCCAGACCTGATTTGCGCTCTGCGACTGCATAGCAAGCCGGCATTCGCGGAAATCCAGGTCGAAGTGCGAAATAGCGCCGAAAAGCCCGTTACCGTTCAGGGCATTCGCGTGCTGGAGACCCAAAATTCGCCGGTGATTAGCATGGGTGCTTCCGAATCGAGCGAGCGCGTCCTGTCCGACAGCTGGAGTGAGGATCGGCCCAGCATGAGCATCCGCGATTTTGCGGATGCACCGGATGGAATGCATCGCGGTGTCGGCAGCCAACTCATTTACAACCGCGACAGCAAGCGAAGCTTTTTCGTTGGCGCATTGACTTCGGAGAAATGGCTAACCGTGCTGCGGCTGCGCGTTGATCCGAAGCAGCCAAACAGCATCGCTTACGAGGTGGACTCCACCGGCACTACGGAGCTCACTGAAGCAAATTCGCTTCGCAACTCCGGGCCGGAGGATCGGATCGAACTGAGCCTGCCGCTCGCGCCGGGACAAAGCTTATTATCCGAGCGCGTCATGGCCAGCTTCAGCAACGATTACCACGCGCAGCTGGAGTTCTACGGCGATGTTATCCGACGGCTGCATCATGCGCGAATCAGTGCTCCGACGCCCATTGGCTGGTGGAGCTGGACCGCGTACTACTTTGGGCTGAACGAGGGGGCGGCGCTGGTGAACGCTAACTTCCTCGCGGCACGCCTCAAAGATAAAGGTTACGAGTTTTTTCACATCGATGAGGGCTACCAGTACGCTCGCGGCGAGTACAGCACCACGAATGCGGACAAGTTTCCCAGCGGGATGAAATCGCTGGAAGACAAGGTCCAGCGCCTAGGCTTGACGCCGGGAATCTGGACCGCACCTTTCGAGGTATCGGAACGCTCGTGGGTGTATCAGAACCACAAGGACTGGCTGGTTCACAACACAAGGGGCGAACCCATCCACGCCGGCTATGTCACTGAGGATTCCCAAACCAAGCAGAAGCTCGACAAGCTGTACGTGCTCGACACAACGAATCCGGACGCGCAGGACTACCTGCGCAAGACGTATGCGACCTTGACCAAAGAATGGGGCATTCGCTACATCAAGCTAGATTTCATGGAAGATTCGGCGGTGGAAGGCAACTATCACCGGCCAAACACGACCGCACTTGAGGCGCAGCGTATTGGATTGCAAGTGATCCGGCAGACCGTCGGCAGTGACGTCCTCCTTGATAAGGATGGCAGCCCGATTCTGAATCCTGTGGGGCTTGTGGACATCGGCCGCACCTCCGTCGACACCGGCCACACCTTCGAAGCCAGCAAGGAGGCTGCTCCGGGGATTGCGGCGCGTTATTACATGAACCGCAACTTCTTCATCAGTGATCCCGACGCATTCTCAGTTTCGAGGCAAGCGGTAGTGGATGAGGAATGGCACGGCGGCAAGCGGCCGCTGACCCTCGATGAAGCCAGAACTTCCATTGCGCTCTCGGCGGTTTCCGGCGGAATGTTCGAGATTGGCGACGATCTGCCGATGCTTTTTCTCGACGCCGATAGGATGGCGCTGGTGGAGAACCGTGACCTCATCGACATGGCCAGGTATGCGCATGCGTCGAAGCCCCTCGACCTCATGACTTATGCACCCGAAGATGGGTTGCCGAGCGTCTTCTTGCTGCGGGAAAGCAAGCGCCAATCCGTTCTCACAGTTTTCAACTGGACCGATAGCGTGCGCCAGCACCGCTTCACCCTCTCTGGCCTGGGGCTGGGTTCCCGCGGACACAACCAGATCCTGGATGCGTTCGAGCCGGAGAGGCCGGTCGGGGAAAACCTGGATTCCATTTCGTTGGATATGGCTCCGCGCTCTGTCCGCATGCTCAAGATCATCGATACGTCTGTTCCTGCTGCTGCCCCAGCCGTCAGCGTGCATGTTCAAGACCATGCGAAAACCGGGACACCGGCACAATTTTCCGCGGTTGCCGATCCAGACGGAGTCCCGGCGGTTTCGTATTCTTGGGACTTCGGCGATGGCACAACTGCACGCGTCGCTTCAGTCACTCACACGTTCACGCACGATGGACTCTTCAACGTTCGGTTGCGAGCAGACGGGATAGAGGGTGTGTCCTTTGAAAAGACCTTCACAGTGATGGTGGAGGGCAGGGTCAACACGCGCTTCGCCCCGGAACATTTCCAGAGATACGCTCAAGAACGTTAGTCTCGTAACTTGCCCTCACTTTGATCTTTATTGTGCGATCCATTTGTCCGTGT
>DATHJP010000155.1:0-5288 GCA_035489695.1 Terriglobales bacterium | reverse complement strand
GATGCATGGGACCGGTATCGCCTCCGATGAACAGAGCGGCGCGACGGGTAATCGCGATCAACTGGGTGAGCGAACACGCGATTTCCTCCGCGGCGCCTCCGCTGGTTGCCTCCACCTCCTGGGCCAGATTCTTTTCGCCCGGACCAGCATTGATCAGAGTCTTGAAGCCGTCTTCCGCCAACTGTTTGGCCACATATCCGTAACGTTCGGCGGGCCACTGCTTCGCTCCCCATCCGGCGCCGGGATTCAGCAGCACGAACTTGCCGATGTCTTGATCGGTTTACCGGCGGTCGCATTCCCTCTCCGCATTCTCGTCGTAGGGAAGTTCTACGGGCGGCATTTGCAGCGGCTCACGTGCTACGGCTTGGGCAAGAGAAAGATTTTGCTCGATGATGTGAGTGCCGCGAGCCAGGACTTGGCGCGTGTAGAACAAGCTGGCTACATTTTCCCGCGGTTGCGCCACTCCGTAGATGACCGGTGCGCCCGACCAGCGCGCTATGAGCGCTGAGCGCGCGGCGCCCTGGAAATCCACGGCAATCTCGTATCGTCCAGCCCGCAACTCGCTAAGTCCGGCTGCGATCTGTTCCCAGGTTTGATTGGAAAATGGAGACGATCGCCATGCTCGGGTGTTCACCGTATGGATCTTGTCCACCAGCGGTCGTTGAGGAGAGCGCGGACCTGAGCGCGGTGTGGACAGCGTGCACAGCAATTCCGCCCAGCGCTCTTCGATTACCCATCCGATCATTGCGTCTGGAAAACTACGTCGCAAGGCGGTGACAGCAGGCAGGGTGTGGATTACATCGCCCATCGAACCGAGCCGGACAACGAGCAGCCGATGAATGTTTGCATCAGAAAGGACAAGCGGATGCGTGCTCAAGAACGCCGTGCTCCCAGCCGAGAACGAATAATCTCGCTGACTGAATGGTCCTTGGGATCACCTACGATTTCCACCCTGCCGCCGCATTCTGCCACTACATCGCGCTCCGGTACGGTAGCAGGAGTGTAGTCGGTGCCCTTGGCATGGACGCTGGGGCGGATTTCGCGGACAAGTGCGCGCACGTCCGGCTCAGGAAAAATCACGACCGCGTCAACGTCGGCAAGCGCGGCTAGAATTTCCGCGCGTTCCTTGGCTGGCATCAAGGGTCGTCCCTCACCTTTCAGCTTTCGCACCGAGTCGTCCGAATTGATGGCCACGATTAGACGTCCCCCCAAGTTTTTCGCGGCGTGAAGATATCGCACATGGCCCACGTGGAGCAGATCGAAACATCCGTTGGCCAGCGTAATGGTCTCACCGTTGCGCCGCCATTCCTCGACGCGATGCCGCAGTTCATCGCGGCTCAATATTTTGTTGGGATTAGTGTTCAATGGGCTCTGGTCACAGGCGGCGACTTTTCGATCGCTTGCAATAGTTCTTGTTGTGAAACGGTGGCGGTGCCGCGCTTCATGACTACGACTCCACCCGCGTAATTGGCCAGATGGGCCGCTTCCTCGGTGTTGGCACCGGCAGCCAAGGCCGCGGTAAACGTGGCGATCACGGTGTCTCCGGCGCCGGTCACATCTGTCACTTGGTCGGATCCCGAGATGGGAATATCGACCGGCTTGTGTTTCCCCGAGAAGGCAGCCAGTCCGTCGCGACCTCGAGTGATGATCAACGACTGCAACTTCATCCGAGAAATAATTTGTTGTCCCGCGAAAGATAGTTGCGTCCAATCCTGGCCGATCCGCGTGCCCATTGCTTCTTCGACCTCAGGCTCATTGGGAGTGGCTGCGGTCGCGCCGGAATATTGCAACAAGCGGTAACGCGAATCCAGGACTACGGGCATTCCATCCAACCGTCCACGCTCGCGGATGGCATTCAGGATCGCGGGCGTAGCCGCGCCGTATCCGTAATCAGAAATCAGGATCGCGTCGGAGGCACGCGCATATTGTCGCGCCGCGAGCACTAGTTCGCGCTTCAGATTCCGGTTCGGCTCATCTTGCGGTTCACGATCTATGCGCACTACCTGTTGCCGTGCCGTGTGCGCCATGCCAGCCAGGATCCGCGTCTTGGTAACGGTGGTGTAGCTCTTATCTTTTAGTATGCCGCTGACGGGAATGTGCTTCTGCCGAAAACCCTTGAGCAGCAGGCGGCCCGGCTCATCTTCGCCAAGGACTCCGACGGGAAGCACATTCGCTTCGAGATCAGCCAGGTTGTAGATGGCGTTGGCGCCGCCGCCTGGAAGCACGGTGCGCTCGCGATGTTTGAGGATAAGAACCGGCGCCTCGCGGGAGACGCGCGAGATTTCGCCAAAGATAAACTCGTCCGCCACCAGGTCGCCCACTACCGTGATCGTAATCTTGGGAAACGATTCGACGATCTTTAGCAGTCGTTCGGTCTCTTTGGAGTTCTTACTCATCCGGAAGATTTTCTCATGCCCGTCCTCTGCGCTCTTGAATGACGCGCAAGATGGTATCCACAGCGTTAGCTGCGTCCAGCAATTCCATTTTCACCGGAACAACAGCCAAGGGTTCGAGAGCCGCCAAATATCCATCCAGGTTGATTGCGTCCTTTTCCGTGGTGACGAAGCCTCCGGCCTCGCTCTGCTGGCGTAGCTTCAACAATTCCTGGATGTCTCGCTCGGTGTAGGCATGATGATCGCGGTAAAAAGCTTCGGCCACGGGTTCAATTCCTGCGGTTCGCAACTGCGCTAAGAAATTCTTCGGCCTGGCGATGCCGCAAAACGCCACAGGTCGCGGCGGCACATCTTTCGGCAAAATCCCCCGGCGCGCACGCCACACTAACTTGCCATCGAGCGGGAATGAATCCCCGGAAGCGCCACTGGTGAGAACGATAGCGTCGGCTCGGGCCAGGCTGCGCGGCGGTTCCCTCAGCCGTCCGCCCGGAAGCAGGCCATCGCGGGTGTCTTCCGGAGTGACAAGAACAATATCGAAATCGCGGGCCAGGGAACGATGCTGAAAACCATCGTCCAAAAGGTGGAGTTGAGGGCCGAAGTTTTTTTCCGTGAACAGGCCTGCTGCGTAACGATCTTCGCCCACGATTACAGGAACGCCCAAGCGTCGTGCCATGAGTAGCGGTTCGTCGCCGAAATCGTGTGAAGTGCCGGCGGGATCCACCAGCATCACTCCTTTAGTCTTGCGTCCATAGCCGCGGGAAAGAATGTCGAATTTCACTCCACGCGCCTGCAATAACTCACCCAGTAGAAGAACGAACGGTGTCTTTCCGGAACCTCCCACTGATAAGTTGCCGACACTCACCACGGGTCCCGTCAAACGCCGCGATTGCAGCACGCCTCGGTCGTAGAGGCTATTCCGGAGCTGCACGCCTACACCGAAGATGGAGCCAAGTAAATTCACTGTGGCGGTGTAGCCGGCGAACTTTCGCCTGCGGAACTTGCCATCGCCGAGGAAACTCCGCTCGAAGATGGTTTCAGCAGTTTCTCCAGAGCCTCCATGGTCTTCTGCGTAGCGCCGGTTTGCGACCGCAGTGTGTCAGCCGCGCGGCGGCCAAGGGCGGTGCGTTCCGCCTCATTAGAAAAAAGTTCCAGGAAGACCAGTGGAAGCTCCGCGGGGCCAACGACGCGTACGGCATCGCGGCTTTGAAATAATCCCACGATGTCACGGAAGTTCTCGGTATGGTTTCCGACCACGATCGGCACTCCATGCCGCGCCGGCTCGATAATATTATGTCCGCCTCGTGGGACAAGGCTTCCGCCAACGAACGCGACGTCGCCCAGAGCATACAGGGACGCGAGTTCTCCGATGCTGTCGATTAACAGGACTCCGCCGGAGATGGGATCACCACTCCACAGCGAGCGTCGCCAGAAACGAATTCCAAGTTGTTGCAGAAGTTGAGCAACTTCATCAAATCGTTCCAGACGGCGCGGTGCCAGGATCATGACAGCCCGAGGATGGCTGGCCAGCACATTCTCGAAAGCGCGCAGGAGCAGGGGCTCTTCGCCGTCCACGGTGCTGCCGCACACCAACACAGGTCCTGCTTGTGCCTGCTGGAAAGCGGAGCGAAGGCTGGAAACGATCGCGGTAGGCGAAGGCAGCGACACATCGAACTTCAAGTTTCCGCTTACTTGGATACGCTCGACCGATGCCCCCATGTCCCCCAGTCTTCTTCGGTCCTCTTCAGTTTGCGTGAGGAAAATATCGATGGGCCGCAAAACTCTCATCCAGAAGCGCCGGAAGCGGCGATAGCCAGGATACGATCGGTCGGAGATGCGAGCGTTCACTATAGCGATTCGGGCGCCGCCCTGGTGCGCGAGCCGCAGAAAATTGGGCCAGAACTCAGTTTCCGCGATCACGATCAACTGCGGCCGCAGAGTGCGCAGGTAAGGCCGGATGGCAAACCGGAAATCAAGCGGAAAATAAAAGACGCTATTTCGACCAAAACGGGTGCGCGCTAACGTCTGCCCCGCAGCGGTGGTGGTTGAAACCACTACCCGATGTCCTGGAAAACGGCGAGTTAACTCTGTAATCAGATCGCTGACCGCGATCAACTCTCCCACTGAAACGGCATGAACCCAGATAGCAGGCCGAGATTGATGCCGCGCTAACCTCTCGGGTACCTTTCCCAACCGTTCGGCCAATCCGATATGGCGCTTACTGTGCCTCATTGTCCGTAGTAACCAATAAGGAAGGCCGAGTACCAGTACGACCGCCAATAGCGCGCTGTAAACCAAGTACATAGACGATGGGACATTCTACCCGTTAGAGATACCCGTAAGGCACCACCACGGGAAGCGCTTGCATCCTATAATGCATGGTCATGTTCTGCCGCAAACTCAAGTCGGTCAGTTTCCTAACAGCGGTAATTGCTGTTCTTGTCCTGACTGCTACCTTTTGTGCCGCGGCCAAGGACTTTGTGATGCCGAAAGCGCAGCCGGCCAAGAGCTATCCTGCGCATGATTCGCATGCCGCCGAAGCAGTTACCGTGGCACTGGATCCTTACGACATGGCGGACAAGGCGGATATCTTCTCGGTTCACTACAGCGAAGAAGGTCTTCTGCCAATCTTTCTGGTGATCACCAATGATGGCGAGCAACCGATTGCGTTGTCAGGAATGAAAGCTCAGTTGGTCTCGGTGAACCGCACAAAAATGTCTCCCGCGACTGTGGATGATATCTACCGTCGCCTGTCGCGGCCGTCCACCAGCACTGCTCCTTCGCCGCTGCCTTTCCCTCGTAAGAAAGTCAAAGGTGGCGTGGGGAAACAGGCTACTGAGGAAATTCAGAGTGCTCAGTTCGGCGCTCGCGCGGTGGAGCCTCATACCACGCAAGCGG
>DATHJP010000154.1:0-19855 GCA_035489695.1 Terriglobales bacterium | reverse complement strand
CCTCCAGCGCCCGGATGAATGGTCACGATTGCATTGCGCGCATCGTTTTCGCCCGAAAGCAGACTCTCGGTTTCCAGCCGATCTACAAGCTGTCGCAAAGCATCGATTTCTCGACGCAGTTCCGCGTCGACATTTTCCCCTTCCCGAGCCAATTCAAAATATGCGGAAATATCGTCGCCACGCCGGATGAGATCGGCGTCCGTAGCCAACACATTTTCCAGACGCTTTTTCTCCCTCATCACTACCTGGGATTGTTGAGGATTCGACCAGAGATTCGGGTCAGCGGCCTTCTTTTCGATTTCGGTCAGCTGTTGACGCAACTTGGACGTGTCAAAGGTACTCCCGGAGGTCGTGAACCTTATCCTTGAGGGCCGCGTATTCCTGTTCCAGTTCTTCGACCATGACTATCGCTTCGTCCTCGTGCGGAATGGTAGACGCATGAGCAGCGCCCCCAGGGAAATTATCGCACACAGGTAGGCAAACCAGTCGCCATGACGCGTATAGAAGGTCGTGGCGTCCGACAAGGCATACGGAGCCTGCAGAACAACACGCATCTTGCGGGGTATGGTGGCCACAACGCGTCCATAGGGGTCGATGGAAGCAGTCACTCCGGTATTGGTATCGCGCAGCAGCCAACGCGAATTTTCTATGGCGCGCATGCGAGCTTGTTTCAAATGTTGCGCGTAAGCGCCACTATCGCCATACCAGCCATCGTTCGAAATATTTACGAATACCTGCGCCCCATTGGCTGCAAACTGCCGGACTTCGTCGGGAAAAATAGACTCATAGCAAATGAATACTCCCATCTTGTCTTTCCCAGCTTGGAGAGGAGCTCGCGACGTACCTCGGGAAAAGTCGCCGACTTGTTGGGTGAGTCCTCCAGCGAAGCTGAATACACGTTTGAAAGGAACGTATTCGCCGAAAGGGACAAGGTGCACTTTGTCGTAACGCCCAACCCATTCGCCAGCGGGACTGACTAGCGCCGCGGAATTGTAGACCTCAGTCGCTCGCTGCGGCGTCTGACTAGCATTACGGACGCCCAGGCTGCCGACCAACATCCACGTTTGCCCGTGCAGGGCAACGTTGCTGACCGCCTCACGAAATGCTGGATCACTGGTATAGAACGGAGCTGGAGATTCCGGCCAGACGATCAAGTCCGAGTGTGGAGCGTTTTCCGAGTTTGCAGCTCCCGCCGCGCCTGGGCTGGTCGGATGCAGGCTGATCCAGGTCAGATCGCGCAGGGTGCCCTCAAAGTATTCCTTTGTCCACTCGGAATTCTCCAGGACCGGTACGTTTTCCTGTACCAATCGGGCAGTGTGATCGGCCGGAAGCGGCGGGGCAGGAACCCATCTTCCGGATTGCAAAACCAAAGCCGCACCAAGCGCAGCCAACAAGAGAACTTTGCGCTTTTCACGACGCACAAGAAAAGCAGCAGCCACCGCTACATTGACCAGCATGATCTCGAATGAAAGACCATATACGCCGGTGACGCTGGCAATGCGGGCAAGTGGGATGTTATCTACTTGCGCGATTCCCAACAGGTCCCAGGGAAATCCAGTAATGCGGGTACGAGCGAGTTCCACGGCCACCCAGACCACAGGCCCGAGCAGCAGGGCGCGACGGCTGAACGCGGTCTGTCCTGTCAGCAGGCTGATCAGCAATCCGAAGGCGCCGTGGTAAAGAGCCAGGTACATGGAGAAGAGAATCAGCATAATGACGGCAAGGGGCGTATTCACACCGCCGTACTGGCGCATGGTGTTGTAAATCCAATAACACGTCCCCGCATACCACAAGATTCCACAAACGTATGCGAGCAGAAATGCTTGACCCGGGCTGGCTGGATAAAGCTTGATGCCTTCGGTTACCTGCAAGGTATTCGGTACCCGCGCCCGCTGCAATGCGATGAATAGCGGCGCGATTGCCACCCAGCAAAGCATGTATTGATTTGGAAGGGGGAAGATTACGATCTGTAAACCAGCCGACAGCAAGACCAGAAGCCAGGCATTCTTGTGAATCTGCCGCACATGGCAAGCATAACAAACTGGGTTCCTTCTCTGACTCCCGCCTAGCCCATATCGGTTTTTTTCAGCTAATTGCGTATTCGGCGTCTGGGCTGGCATTAGTGCCGGACGGAATTATTCGTTATCATTGTCCTGAATCCGTGGTCTTCGTACGCTGGAGTCGATTCGATCATCGTGCGTGCCCTGATGGCCGTTGGGAACATCGGACTCATATGAGCGAACGAATCCAGCGACACTAATACTTCTTCCCGGGAATGGGCTCTCCTTTCCAACCCGCCGGCTCGACAGCGAATCGCGTTCGCATTGTGGTCGCGACTTCGGTGATGCTCACCTTCATCTCCTATTGGCGGGCGGCGGCGATTGTCCTGAACGATCTCGGCTCCTCAGCTTTTTATGCGGCTGGCATCGCCGAACAAGCGGTCGGGAAATCTGCTCCCTGGTTCATCCTCGCCGTGATGCTGTTCTCGTTCTGCGTGCGGGCAGTGTACGTGGAGAGTTGCTCCATGTTCGTCCGCGGCGGTGTTTACCGTGTGGTTAAGGAAGCGCTCGGCGGCACGCTGGCCAAGATCAGCGTCTCCGCCCTGATGTTCGACTACATCCTGACCGGGCCGATATCGGGCGTTTCCGCGGGACAGTACATCGCAGGTCTGATCAACGACACCATGTTGATCGCCGACACCCATGGCTGGGTTCCGCGCGCCGTTCATGCCATGTTCAAAAACGGCACGCCACACGTCAACGAAAGCTGGACCGCTGTGGTATTTGCGGTCATGGTGACGGGTTACTTCTGGTGGCAGAACACCAAAGGCATCCAGGAATCCAGCGAAAAAGCGCTTCGCGTGATGCAAATTACGACGGTGATGGTCGTGCTTTTGCTGGGTTGGTCGGCGGTAACCTTGATGAAGGCCGGTTATCAATCTGTGCCTTTGCCGGTGCCGGCAAATTTGAAGTTTAGCCCGGAAGCGCTTGGGTTTTTGCGGCACACCTTCCAGGGCCAGAACCTGGCCGGAATGTTTGGTCTGTTTGGCATATTGATCGCCTTCGGACACTCTGTCCTGGCCATGAGCGGCGAGGAATCGCTCGCCCAGGTGAATCGTGAACTAGCCCATCCCAAACTGAAGAACCTGAAACGCGCCGCCATCATCATCGCGATTTACAGTTTCGTCTTCACCGGTCTGACCGCGTTGCTGTTTGTGATGATCATTCCCGACTCGGTGCGGATACCGGTTTACAAGGACAACCTGAACGCCGGTCTGGCGATGTACCTGTGGGGTCCACAGATTTTGCGGCTGCTGTTCCGCGCGTTCGTCGTGGTGGTTGGATTCCTGATTCTTTCAGGAGCAGTAAATACCGCAATCATCGGCTCCAATGGCGTCCTGAACCGGGTGTCGGAAGATGGAGTGCTTACCGACTGGTTCAGGAAGCCGCATCCGCGCTTTGGAACCACTTACCGCATTGTGAATCTGGTCGTCTTTCTCCAGTTGTTCACAATTCTCGCCAGTCGCGGCAATGTCTATGTCCTGGGTGAGGCCTACGCATTTGGTGTCATCTGGAGCTTCACTTTCAACAGTCTAGCCATGCTGGTTCTGCGCACGAAGTACAAGGGAGAACGCGGCTGGAAGGTTCCACCGAATTTCACTATCGCGGGACACGAGATCCCATTCGGCCTGGCTTCCGTTTTTTTGGTTCTACTCTCGACCGCAATCGTAAATTTGTTTACTAAATCAATTGCGACGGTGGCCGGAGTCTCATTTGCGGGCGTGTTTTTCCTGATCTTCACAGTTTCCGAGAAGGTCAATCGCCGTAAGCACGCCCTGGCCGAGCAGCAGATGCAGGAACACTTTCAATTGCTGCAGAGCGACACGGTCGACCGGGGCCGTTTGGGGATACGTCCAGGAAACTTGTTGGTGACCATTCGCGATTACAACACGCTGAGCCACTTGAAGTGGGCCTTGGAGCGGATTGACACCAAGGAACAGGATATCGTCGTGATGTCCGCCCGGGTCAGCCAGTTCGGTGCGGCCGCCTACGACCTTGCCACCGAACAAATCTTCAGCGACTACGAACAAAAACTATTCACCCGCGCTGTATCCATCGCGGAAGGTTTCGGCAAGCACATCTCCCTACTGGTGGTGCCGGCGCGCGATGTATGGTCAGCCATCGTCCAGACCGCCATCAATCTGGAATCTTCGGCCGTAGTCTCCGGACTCTCCAGCAAAATGACCGCCCAGGAACAGGCCTTCGAACTCGGCCATGCCTGGGAGGCCACCCCTGAGCCCAAGCGGCAATTTGTTTTGCAGATCGTTCGTCCTGACATGAAGGTGGACACTTTCCACATCGGTCCTCACACCCCTTCGATGAAAACGGAAGACGTACACCTGGTCCACCGGCTGTGGCTCAATATCACTCGTGAGAGTGGACTGGATAATCTGCACCATCATGACATCCTGACCGAAGCTCTGACCCGCTTTGCACGCGATTATGCCGGCCGCGACAAGGATGACATTTTGAAGGAGTTGAAGAAGACGTCTGGCAAGATGGTCAAGAGCCGTCCCGTGGGCGCCCCTGACGGCCGGCCTGAAAAGCCTACGGTGCCGCTTCGAACCGAGGAGGATTCTCGTCGCGACAAGGGCGACGAAGGGCCGCCGAGTCCGCCGATTGTCAGCCCCTGATAATCGTACTTACCCTGTCCACCTAGTAGAATTTCAGCGAATGACTTCCAGGTTGCTGCGACTTCTTTCCGTTCTGACCCTGGCCTCGTGTGTCTACGCTCAGCCGGGGACGATGCGCCTCGACTATTTCCACACCGGAAACTCGACTCAGGAAATATTCAGCGTGGACCGAGTAGTCATCGAACCTCTGCCCTGGCCTGGAGACCTGACCAAGTTGGTGGATGACACCAATCTCGGCGCGTATTTTTTCGAGGTGCACGATCAGTCCGACGGCAGGCTCCTTTACTCGCGCGGATTTAGTTCTATCTTTGGCGAGTGGGTCACGACGAACGAGGCAAAGACTATCAATCGGACTTTCTCCGAATCGTTGCGCTTTCCTGCTCCATCGGCGCCAATAAAAATCGTTGTAAAAAAACGCGACAATGGCAATCTTCGCGAAGTCTGGTCTACGAACATTGACCCTAAAGACACATTTATTGACACTTCGCGCCCGCCGCCTCCGGGCCCTCTGCTGACCATTCAAAAGACGGGCGATCCGGCGACCAGAGTGGACCTGCTGATCCTGGGAGACGGTTACACAGTCGCCGAACGTCCGAAATTTGAGCGAGACGCCCGCCGCTTTACCGAGATTCTTTTCAGCACATCGCCTTTTCGCGAGCACCGCCCGAGATTTAACGTATGGGGGCTGTGCCCAGCAGCAGAAGAATCCGGCGTGTCGCGTCCTTCGGGCGGAGTTCATCATCGCTCCCCTTTGGGAACCACCTATGACACGTTCGATACCGAGCGCTACGTTCTAACCACCGACAATCGTTCGTTGCGCGATGTTGCCTCTTTTGCGCCTTACGAATTTATCGAGATCCTGGTAAACGGCAAAACCTACGGAGGCGGCGGAATCTTCAATCTGTATGCCACGGTTGCCGCCGACAGTGAGTGGTCCTCATACGTTTTCGTCCACGAATTCGGCCACCACTTCGCGGGATTGGCAGACGAATACTACACTTCGCAAGTCGCCTACGCCCCGGCAACTCGGCGATTCGAGCCCTGGGAGCCGAATGTCACAGCGTTGCTCGATCCGACGAATCTCAAGTGGAAAGATCTGGTCACGCCCGGTACGCCCGTCCCTACCCCCTGGCGCAAGCAGGATTTTGAAAACTACGAGCGTGAGCTTCAAGACCAGCGGCGCAAGATTCGCGAACAGAATCGGCCCGAGTCAGAAATGGACGCTCTCTTCCGCGAAGAAAGACGAAAAGAAGACGAATTGCTGGGAGCCGATAAATATGCAAGAAACGTCGGCGCATTTGAAGGCGCTAATTATGAAGCCCACGGCTACTACCGCCCCCAGGAAAACTGCATAATGTTCACCCGTCACGATTCCTTCTGCGCCGTCTGCCGCCGCGCCATCGAGCGCATCATCGCAATGTATGCCACCCAGTAAGGGGAGTGAAGCCCGGTTACGAGTGGCGCGTGGAGGCCTAGGGGAGGAGAGAAACTTCGTTTGGGCGGGACAGAAATTTCGTTTGGGAGGGAGAGAAACTTTCGGCGACTTTCGGGATTCAGCGCCGGAGGCGCGAAACAACTTAGCCCAGCGCTTCAGCGCTGGGTTTGCGAGGGAAAAGACCAATCCCGGAGGGATGACACACCCAACGAGGCGTTCATGCCGAGCTTCTGCTAACCGCCAACTTCCCTTTCACAAACTCCACAATCTCCGGCGTGACATATTCCGGCGGCCGCACACGAAACATGGGACGTCCCTCCACCACCTTCAATGAAATCCCCTGCCACGCCGGCCTTCCGTCAACATCATGCAAAATCACCCCATCCGCGCGATCCATGAATTCCTGCGCCGATCTCTTGAAATCCTCAACCGCCGGATCCAAAACCGTCAAATAAATATCCGGCCGGACGAACTTCAAAATGCTGTTGGACTCCACAATCATATTTTCCGACTCCGCTATTTTGCGCCGGATCGTGGGCATCGCTTCTGCAAGACGCCCCTGCTGGCTCCTCACCCACCACACTTGGGCCGCCCCGGCAACCAAAAATCGCGACGTGTCCGACTCCCCCGACCGATCTCGCTCCTCGGAAATTGACCAACTATGATCGTCAGTCGCGCAATCGCATAATTCACCGTTGCGAGAACACACGCCATGCCCGAATTGTGTGATCTTCATCGCATTCCATGCAAATTCCGGCAGAGCGGCGATCAACCCAGCGACGACACTGGTTTTCCCCACGCTGCGTGAGTGTCCGCCAACAACAACAATCGCCATTATTCTCTCTTCGCCAACCGCGCCAGCACCGCCAGCTCTTTCAAATATTCGCGAATGGGACGCGCCGGCGTCCCCCAGAATACGATTCCTTTGCCGCGAATAACTTTATTACTCGGAATGCCGCTCTGCGCGCCTAGAATCGCACCTTCTTCGATGCGCACATGATCGGCAATACCCACTTGCCCTCCAATCACAACGTTATTCTTCACCACGGCGCTGCCGGAAAGCCCCGTCTGCGCAGCGATCACCACATCCTCGCCGATCTGCACATTGTGTCCCACATGAACCAGATTATCGATTTTCGTGCCGCGCCCGATGCGAGTCACGTCAAGCGCACCTCGATCAATTGTGGAGTTGGCCCCGATCTCGACATCATCTTCGATTTCCAGTCGCCCAATCTGCGGAAATTTTTCATAATGCCCGGTCTTCTCATCGCGCACATAACCGAAGCCATCACTGCCGAGCACTGCACCGGCATGAACAATCACGCGGTTGCCCAGCCGCGTACCCGAATAAACCGTCACATTCGGATGCAGCTCGCAGTCATTTCCCATCCGCACCTTGGCCCCGATCACACTTCCTGCTCCGATCCGTGATCCAGAGCCAATCTCGGCGCCCTCGCCAATGACGACACTCTCGTCCACCTTCACATCTTTCGCCAGCCGCGCCGCCGGATGAACCACCGCGCTGGAATGAATTCCGCAATCCCGTTTCGAAGCTGGAGCCAAAAAGCGTGCCGCTCGCGCAAATGCCAGCCTCGGTCGCGCGCAAACCAGCAACGGCTTTGAACTCTCGCCGGCGCCGAAGTCGCCGACAAGCACTGCGGAAGCGCCCGATTCCAGCGCCTGCTGACGCTTGTCTACATCCTCGACAAAGACTAAGTCACCGGCTGAAGCTGACTCGATGCTCGAGACCCCCCTGATTTCGACGTCCCCATCTCCGACCAGGCGGGCATGCACAAGCTCGGCTACCTTTTTGAGCTGCATCGCACCTTTGTATACGTTTGCCGCAGGAAAGAAAAGCAGGGCGAGGGATAGAATGCCAGCATGGAGCGCAAGGTCTTCTGGTTATGTTTTATCGCGCTGGGTCTGGTTGCGGATTTCGTATTACCAATCTGGTGGGCGCTAGGTGCAACCATTCCCATCGGCTTCGTGAGCTGGTGGATCGCATATCGCAGCGACTGGTTTTGACTCGCGTGGCGCGGGCGCCCTCGCCCGCGAACCTATGTAGTCTTCTCCGAGACGTGCAGCATATAGTTCCCTGCTCACCGCCGGCCACTTGGTGCGTCACTCATCAGGGTTAAAACAAACGGAGGTGGACGATGGATACTTCTCTGAACCAGCGCATCGGAAAGCTTGAACGTCGAGTCAGCATCCTTCGCATTTCATTGGTAGTAATCGTTCTCGCCATCGTCTTCTTCGCAACCTTGCCCTCGGCGAAGAGCTCGACACCAGAAACACACTTGCGCGTGCGCAGCTTGGCGGTGGTGGATGAGCATGGAGTGGAACGCATCCTCATCGCCGCTCCCCTTCCGAATCCGGTTAGCGGTGGGAAGGAGAGCCAACGGCGTAGCCGCTCGTATGGCATCCAGCTCAATGACGCAAAGGGAAACGAGTTTGGCGGATTCACGATCGCCGACGATGGGGCGCTGGTTGCGTGCTTCGATTGGGTGCATGGAGAAGCCACGTGTATGTTCGCCATGCCGTCAGGCGACGCGGGATTTGAGGTCAAATCCCTGGGAGGAAAAACGCGAGGACAGTTCCTGCTTTCGCCGAATGGCGACGTCGGATTGACACTGCATGATGCTGCCGAACGTCCCCGTATCAGATTCAGCGTGTCAGCGGACGGCAAGACAGCCATCGAGCCACCTCTCGCGGCTAAATGATCAGGTCTCTAATTATTTAATACAAAGCCGCCTCACCCGCTGGCCGTGTCTTCCACCGCCTGTGAACCCACAACCACTGATCTGGGTATTTGCGCACGTACTCCTCGATCACCTTCGTAAACAGCGCAGTATTAGCCAAAACATCGGCATCATCGTTGCCCGTACGGATGAGCTTTAGTGCCGGATCGAACCGTAGCCGGTATTTCCGCAGCGCCGGATCCCAGACAGTGAATCCTGGCACCACAGCAGCGTCGCTGCGCAAGGCAATCCTCGCCAATCCACTGGCGGTACACGCCGGGATACCAAAGAAATCCACAAATACCCCTTGCGGTGGCGTCATGTTGGTATCCATGAGTATGCCGACAGTTTCGCCCGCCTTCATCGCGGAGAGAAGACCGCGAACGAAGTCATCCTTGTCCACGGTTGAATTGCCGTGCATGGTGCGGTAACGACGCATGAGGCGATCAAGATACACGTTGTCCAAGGGACGCATCACGATATGCAGCGGATGGCCATAGAGCGAGTGAGTGAAAGCCGAAAGCTCCCACGCCCCGAGGTGCGCCGTCAGGAACAGAACGCCCTTGCCACGCGACAAGGCGCGCTCGAAATTCTCGAACCCATCGTAGACCACAACTTTGCCAACGTTCTCCAGCGTGTACCTGGGGAAAAGGCACACCTCCGCTAATTGCCGGCCCAAAGAAGTAAATACGCCGCGCAGAATCCGGGCGCGCTCTCGCCGCGTCTTTTCCGGAAATGCCAGCCTGAGATTCCGCATTCCGACGTGTCGAAGACGCACATGTACCAAGTAAATCGTCCAGGAAAGAGAAATGGCTGCCCCGCGCGATAGCGACCGGGGGAGCCCGCCCAATATCTTGATGTTCAGCCACGCAAGCGCGTACTCAAGTCGCTGACGCATGTTTATAGAACGGAAACAAAAAGAAGTCAGAGGTCAGAAGTCAGAGGTCGGAACTAAAACCAACCGCTTAGGTTCTTACTTCTGCATTCTGACTTCTGAACTCTGACTTCGCTTTCTATTTCTCCGACGCTGTCTTCGCCCACTTCGCCAGCGTGCTGAGTAACGGATACGCATTCGCCGGCGCATCGATAGTACCGGTCAATGCGGTTTTGAAAGGAACCATCCTGCCATAGAACTCGCGTGTGCTGTCCTTATCCTGTTTGATGGCGGCGCCGCTGAGCTCCAATCCGGCGAAGGCGCCCCGGGCGCGGGAATAGCTAAGGACCTGGGCGCGCAGCTTCCAGTCGGTGTCTGCGGCTGCGTGGCGGCCCACCGGTCCCGCAGCTACACTGGCATCGGCGCCCAGCTTGAATTTGCTGGAGAGCAGGTTTCTCATGCCATCCTGATTCATGATCAGCATAACCAGGTCGACGGCTTGCCCGCCGATTTGCAGTCCAACACTTCCGCCCTGCACGGCGAAGAACGCTGGAGCGCTCCATCCTTTGGGCGTCCGGCAACTGGCCACACCGCGGCCATAGCGGGCACCTACAATGAACCCGCCCTTAAGCATGGACGGAACTATCGCCACGCACTCGGCGGATCCAAGCACCTCTTCCGGGACGCCCTGGTCAGGCGCGGATTGGATTTCGTCTAGAACTTTGGCCGCCGCTTTTATGCGGTCTTCAGCCTTGTTCTCCTCGTCCGACTCAGCCGCCATGGCGGCGGTCGCGACACATAAGAGCACACAGACAGCTAGAAATCTCTTCATTTCGCCTCAGCTTTTTTCCTGAAATTAGGGAATTGATGCCCTTGATTCTAAAGGATGCATGGCACAACGAAAGGGTGGTAATCGCGGGAACGGCCAATCTATTAACTAGTCGGGAACTTGTGGATGCGCTGGAAGGGGCGGGCAAAAAAATGCGGGGTTGGCAATGGTGACCCTAAATCTCCACTCCCAACCCCGTCTCCCAGGTTCTGTGGTAGGTGAATGGAGTATGCGTTAGGGCTGGAAAGTCGACAAGATTACCCAGGTCATTGTCCTTAGGTAACTATCGGAAGGTCCCTTTTACTTCGCGGTGACCAGGGAGTGGGTGATGGCGTGCACGGAGAGCGCGATCCGGTTCTGCACCCCGACCTTGCGCATCAGCTTGGCCACGTGCGCCTTCACGGTGCGCTCCTCAATCCCCAGAGCGGAGCCGATTTCCTTGTTGGAACGGCCCGCAACCAGCATTTCCAGTACTTCCTTCTCGCGATCGGTAAAGGTCACGCGGCCGGCTGGAAAAATTCGTCCGGGGGCTGAACTGACGCGCTCGATGAACATGGAAAGCACTCGCCGAGGCGCCCAGACTGAGCCTTGATTCACTACCCGAATGGCCTGCACAAACTCGGTCGGAGAAGCAGCTTCGTCCACGTAGCCCTTGGCGCCAGAAGCAATCGCCTTCAAAATGGTTTCTTCGTCCATACCGGACCCGGTCACAATAATGCGCAGATCGGGCCGTGTGGCCTTTAAACTCGCCATCACATCGAACAGGTTTTGCCCATTGCGATTTCCCAGTAAGATGAGCTCGATATCTTGCAGCGTGCCGATATCGGGAAGCGAAGCGGAGATCAGCTGGAAATCCGCTTCAGAATCGAACAGGGCGCGGAATCCCACAAACCGCAGTGGATCGCTTTCCACCACAGCTATACGAATAGGCGTTTTCTTGGCCGGTGCAGCTGCAGATTTCATAGCTTTCCTAATGAGGTGAACTGCCGCTAGCATAACCACAAATACCCAACATGGAAAGAGTACGGTAACGGATTAGGCATTACGGGGGTAACATGTGAAGCATCTAACTAATCATTCAGAAGGCAGGCAATCATGAATAGAAATATCCTGTTAATTGCAATCTTGATGATCGTGGCCGCGCAGACATTGGCACAGGCTCCGGCGACCTCGCCCAGCTCCGTCCCGCCACAGACCACCACACCGCCCGAGACCGCCGCCCCGGTGCAAACGGAACCTACGCCTCCGGCTGCGCCTAAGCCAGCGGCTCCTGCCGTGGCAGAACCTCCCTATCAACCTAAGTTTCCCGGGGACCCAGCGCGTTCCGGCTCTGAAGCAGCTGCCCTCGGCTACATGCGCACCGTGATACGAGCCCAGCGCGAGTATAAGAAGAAAAACGCAAAATTCGCGCCTTCGCTCAACGCCCTGGTGCATACCGGCTCCTTCACTCGCCGGATGACCAAGACCGACCGCGGCGATTACACAGTTTCATTTCAGTCGAAGAAAGATGGCTTCGAGCTGGCCTTGACCCCGAAGCAAATGGATTCCGCGCACCGCTCCTTCTACGCCGACGAAGATGGTGTGATCCACGCTGAAGAAGACAAAGCAGCCAGCGACACTTCTCCCACGGTGAAATAAAACTCCGGAGCGACGGCGAGTTTGCTCACGCGCCTGGCTTGATCTCGACCGCTTTTCCGTCTCGATAAGTAATCTTCAACGGCTTGCCGCCATTGGGATAATTCACTGTCTTAAACGACGTATTGTCAGACCGCTCAGGCACTCCCATGCCAATCGCGAAATCCACTTGAATCTCATTCATACCCGGCTTGACCTCGTGCCGATCGATGGCCGCCCAGATATCCGCCGGCCAATGCTTGTAGAGCTGATGGGGATCTTCGATGTAGAGCATCTCATCGGAATAAATCTGGTACTCGTTTTTTCTCACTGATCCAATGGGGAAAGCGTAGGTCTTATCATCCTTTTCGAAGACCGCCATCAATTGCCGCTGATCTGCTGATCCGGGCGAAATATCGGTGACCACGTTTTTAATTTGCAATTTTTCAATAGGCAGAAGTGTCCCTGCCTCATGAGAAAAATCACTGCGATGGCGGCTCGCGTCATAGGGATAGTAAGTGGAGCGGTACCCTTCCTTAACCCACACCGGCTGTTTGGTGAGTTGCTGCGCTGACTTCAGATCGTAGGGATAAAGCTTTTTGGGAATGACGTAATAATCAGGATTGAGTGGCGGCCCCTGCTTTTTCGCATCCTCGATTTTGGTAACATGGCGCTGATAGAGGATGTATCCTGCCCGCGCAGCCGCCAGCGCAATTGCCGCCACCATCGCAATCTGTATTTTTCGTTTGAGACCTGGGCTAATCTGCATTCACGTAACTTTAGCAGAGACTGTCATCAGCACAGGAAGGGCGGCGCCAGCGCTCCCCGACGCTATGAGGTAAACTTAGATATACACGAGCGCCCAGTGCCGTCCGCGCTGTGTAGAGGAGATATTGTGGCCACTGTCACACAAGACGAGGTCCTCAGCGCCCTGAAGCAGTGCTACGACCCTGAGATTCCCGTCAACATCGTGGATTTGGGTCTGATTTACGACGTGCATTTCGAAGCTGCTCCCGAAGAGAAGCAGGACGTCAAAATAGATATGACGCTCACCTCGCAAGGCTGCCCCGCGCACGTCATGATCGGAGAACAGGTCAAAGCGCGCCTCGAACAATTACCCGGCATTCGCAATGCCAGCGTAAACGTGGTGTGGACTCCACCGTGGAGCCCGGAGCGATTGAGTCCCGAAGCCAGAAAACAATTGGGAATCGAATAATCGATCCCCGTTAACCGCGCAGCAGCGCCTCGTACCACCCTGAACCCCGTCGTTCCGCTGCTTCCGCAAGGCGTTCCCCGGCGCGAGACACCACAGTTAAGAAACTGGTCCCACGATCGACATAGTCCGGCAGATTTTCACGGAACTCGGCAAACTTCTCGGGATACTCCGATGCCAACGTAGCCAGGCCTACGCCCGCCAGAATCAGCCCAGCCGATGGCTTCCCCTTCAAAAACAAAAGGGCACTGGCCCCGGCTGAACCTGCCAGTAATGCCTTCTTCCAGTTCTCCATTTTCCTGCCTCCAAATTCAACTAATTGTAAATGAGTGTTCAGGCTCACTGCCTTATACTGCGCAGGCCTGTTAGGAGACTTTGGATGCCAAAACGCCGCACCGCAGCACTAGTTTCCGCTGTGCTTTTTTCTTTATGCGCAACTCTGCTCGCAGCCGAACCCAAGCCGCGAGCTCGCGACCTCGGAGTTCCTTTTGACGGCAAGCCTGGGCCATTGAACGCCATCACCGATGTGAAAGGCGTCGAAGTGGGTCACACCACATTGATCTCTGGTGAGGGAGCTCTCAAGGTCGGGACAGGCCCCGTCCGCACCGGCGTGACTGCCGTCCTCCCCCGCGGCAGGGATTCGAAGGATCAAGTCTTTGCCGGATGGTTCACCTTGAATGGCAATGGCGAGATGACTGGAACAACCTGGGTGGAAGAATCCGGCTTTCTCGATGGCCCGGTTATGATCACCAACACTCATAGTGTATGAGTGGTCCGCGACGCGGTCATCGCCTGGCGGGTGAAGCATGGTCCGCCCGACGAAGACAGTTATTGGTGGTCGTTGCCGGTAGTCGCGGAAACCTGGGACGGATACTTGAACGACATCAATGGTTTTCATGTGAAGCCCGAGCACGTCTTTCATGCGCTCGATTCCGCGCATTCCGGCGCTGTTGAAGAAGGAAATGTAGGCGGCGGTACCGGGATGGTCTGCAACGAATTCAAGGGTGGCATTGGCACGGCATCCCGAGTGCTCGATTCCAAACACGGTGGGTACACTGTCGGCGTGTTGGTGCAATGCAACTACGGAAGACGCGACCAGTTGCGAATCGCCGGCGTGCCCGTCGGGCGCGAAATTCCGGAACAGCGGATCTGGAAAGAAGACGTGGGATCCCATCATCGTAGTCGTGGCCACGGATGCGCCCCTCATTCCGACACAATTGAAACGCCTCGCCAAGCGTGTCTCGCTAGGCCTTGGACGTAACGGCAGTTATTCAGGTGACGGCTCCGGTGATATTTTTATCGCCTTCTCAACCGCAAATCCCGGAGCAGCAGCGAGCAAGGGCCTCCAGCATCTCATCATGCTTCCCAATGACCAGATCAATCCCATCTTTCTCGCGACCGTGCAAGCGACGGAAGAAGCGTGGAAAAGTAGCCAATGTTGGTGTGGCGTGGGCGCCCTCGCCCGCGAACCTATATATGGGCAGAAGCCACGACTAGCAAGCGATTCGGTCACTGCTCAGGCACGATGTTGGCGTGCCGCGCGACCTCCTGCCAGCGCCCGCTTTGTTTCATCCAGACGGCCGTAAATCGGAGATGCTCGGTCTTCCCCGCATTCGGCATCTTTCCGCCCCACACCACGGTCTCGCTGCCGGCCACGATCGCTGTGTCGCCATACAACCGTAGATACTCGATCTGCCGGTCATAATCTGTGATCACTAAGAAACCGGATTCCACCATCCCCAGAACCTGCTGCTTGTTCACAAATTTGTTTAACGGATTGGTAACGACGAAATCATCGGACCACAATCGCGCCAACGTCTTCGGGTCCTTATGGAGGAAAGCCTCAGGCTCCTCGACGTTGAGTCGCCGGATCTCTTCTTCCGCAGGGTTGGCCTTGCTGTTTGGCTGGCTGGTCATTTGAACTTGAGCAAAAGCCACCCCGACAGATAGCGAGGCGAGAAGCATGGCATAGGCGATGAATGCTTTCATTGGACACAATCCCTTTCCCGTTCATCCAAGAGTTTAGCGTAGGAAGTTGAACTTGGTGCCAGTGCCAGCTCAGGTCAAGCCCGCTAATAAATTGTGTACCCTGGCGCCGGCGTCCGTAGATCGGGCTTGGATGCCATAAGCAGCAGCGCTCCAATCCGCTTGAACGCCCGCAGATCTTCCACAGTGTGAAATGAAGTTGTCTTGTAATCATCCGGCGTAGGCGTGTCATCGGGAATGCGTCGCGCCTCAACATTTTCAAAGGCGTGCTTCTTCAGCAACTCGACATACTCCGCTTCCGAACGCACGTGTACGGGAACTTTGAGCTTGTCCACCCACTGCAGCGAATAAGGATTGTCTTTGTAGAGATTGATGAGAATAAACATCCGCCCATGCGGCGCCATGACCCGAAAAAGCTCAGCCAGCGCCCGGTCCTGATCCGCATAGTAATAGAAGGATTCGACCGACAGAACCTTGTCGAAGAAATTCTCCTCCCATGGAATTTGTTGTGCCGATCCCCAGACGTAAAGAATATTGTCAAAATCCTTTGAGGCCTGGCGCGCTCGCCGAATCATTTCATCCGAGACATCCAGTCCCACCACTTGGCCGAAACCCTCCGGACCTTCCCCGACCATCCGCGCCAGCAGCCTGGTGGCCCAGCCCGCACCGCATCCCAGATCCAGCACACGTTCGCCCGGGCGCAAATCCATCAGCCGGATAGTTTTCTCGGCAATGTCCAGGTGATGGCGTTCCATCTTCTCGCCTTCACCTTCATTGGCCCAACGATTGAATTCCAGTTGCAACTTCTCATCGGGGTTCGGGGACTTGTCAGCCAAAACGTTCTCCTTCGTGTACCTTAGTGTCCTTCGTGGTTGCAGCCTTTGACCTAGAAAGGACGCCAGCCTACGAAGGATATGCTACATTTGCCTTCCTCATGGCTCCAAGTCCGCAGCCTTCGCCACCACCCGATCCGCTTTACTGTCCGCAGTGTGGCGAAGAAGTCGCCGATCCTCTGACGTGCGGCGATTGTTCTGCAGTCATCTGCCGCCGTTGCGGCACTCCGCTGGAATCTCCCGACGAACTCGGGATGGGATAGACCATGGGTCCTCCGACTGCTTCAACCCGCGTGGAGACTCAGCCCGAAACCCAGGCCTCATTGATTCGCGGACTATCGCTGATGGATTCGGTACTGCTACTCACAGGCGGAATCATCGGCGCCGGCGTCTTCCTCACTGCTCGCGACATTGCCGCTGTTCTTCACACGCCTGCACTCTTCATCGGGATCTGGGTTGTTGGCGGCGCTATCACTATGCTCGGCTGTCTCGCTTTCGCTGAGCTCGGCGCCATGTATCCCCAAGCCGGCGGACCTTATCTCTACCTGCGGGAAGCCTATGGCGACTTTATTGCCTTCCTTTACGGCTGGATGGTCTTCACCGTTTACAACACTGGTGGAATTGCCGCCCTGGCTGTCGGATTCGGCGCATACTTCGCCACCGCCGTTCCAGGATTGCGAAACGCTGCGCCTCTCATCGCCGTTGGCAGCTACACGTTGAGTTGGGCCCAACTGCTGGGCGTGATTTGCATCGTGGCGCTAACTGCGGTGAACGTCTATGGCTTGCGACGCGGCGCGATCGTGCAAGACATCTCCAGTTGGATGAAGTTTGCCGCCATCGGAATCTTCATCTTGCTTGGGATTTTCTCCAGCAAAGGAAGCTGGTCACATTTTTCTTCCGCTGCATACGTTCCGCAAAGCCTGGATTTGCGAACATTGGCCCCCGCTCTGGGAGTGGCGTTGATCGCGGTCTTCTGGGGCTACGATAGTTGGGCCTACATCGGATGGGTTGCCGGAGAAGTCAAACATCCTCAGCGCAATATCCCCCGCTCACTCATCATCTCGATCCTGGTCGTCGCTGCGCTGTACGTTCTGATGAATGTGCTCTACGTCTATGCCATGCCGATATCGGAGATTACGCAGCACGAAACCATCGCACGCGCCGCTGCTGAACGACTGTTTTCACCTGCAGCCGGCGTATGGATTTCCGCCATGATTGCTCTGTCGTCTTTCGGCGCGACCTCGGCTGCAATTCTAAGCGGCGCCCGCGTGTACTACGCCATGGCGGCCGACGGACTATTTTTCCGACGCATGGGCGTTGTCCATCCTCGCTGGCGCACCCCCGCTTTCAGTCTGATCATCCAGGGAATCTGGTCGGCGATTCTCACCGTCAGCGGCCGCTACGATCAGCTATTTACCTATGCGATTTTTATGGGTGTATTGGCTTCGTGCCTGACCGTTGCAGGATTATTCATCCTTCGCGGCAAACATCCCGAGATGCCACGGCCGTTCCGCTGCACCGGCTATCCGATCGTCCCTGCTATTTACGTGCTGGTTTCGGGAGTCTGGGCCCTGAATACGTTGGTGGAACGACCACTGGAAGCGCTCGGCGGGATTGGCATTGTGTTGCTCGGCGTCCCTGGGTACCTGTATTGGAAGAGAACGAGCCGGAAGGCAGTCGCGCATTAATGGCTGGCACTGTAGCGGGAAGTCACGAGGACCGAGCCCCGTAGGGGCGGAATAATTTAGCCCAGGACGAAGTCCTGGCTAGGCACGACAAGACGACCGAGTCCCGGAGGGACGACACTCTCCGCAAAGACCAAACTACACCACCACCAACGTTTTCCGTGGCGGACCCAAAAAGGGTAAATCCACGACGTCCGGAGGCCAGCTTGGTGGTGCAGTAGAATCTGTGCCATGTGGCTGCGATTGTGCGCGGGTTTGATCTTGCTGCTATCGGGAGTCGACTGTCTTTCACAGCTTGAGCCTGTGCGCTGTTTGTCGTACGAGCCTGCTGTGGTAGCTCTGCATGGCACTCTCAGCCGCAAGACCTTCGCAGGGCCGCCAAACTATGAGGATGTCCGTAAGGGCGACAAGGCCGAGACGTTCTGGTTCCTCAGCCTGGTCTCGCCAATTTGCATGAATGAGGACAAATCTGAACCAGACCTCGACCCCAGTCGGGAAAACATCCGCAAAGTGCAACTCGTGCTCGTCGAAGTCGGTGCCTACGACAGGGTTAAGGCGCTGGTAGGCAAGAAAGTTGTTGCAACAGGCACTTTAATTGGAGGAATCAGCGCACACCACCACACACCTGTCCTGCTCACGATCAAAAGTATCCACGTAGGACGGTAGAAATAACTCAGCCGCGACTGGCGACAACATCCGGGAATATTACACGCTACACCGGCACTGCTGTCTTCCTTGCCGGATTAAAAAACGGCAATTTCACGACTCGCCCGGTCACTCGCTGCCGCATGGCCTCAATCGTAATTTCCATCTGCAGCTTGGTATCAATTTTCGAATGCTCGGTATCCACACTGGCCAACGCAATCAGCTTCTTCAACAACGGAGACCACGTCGTCGAGGTCGCCTTCCCCACTTGCTTCTCTCCCAGATAGACCGGAACATGCACGCGCGAAGCCTGGGTTGGTGCCGCTGGCGTAAGACCAAACTTCTCGTAGCGCGCTTCCACTTCTGTCCAATCGATTTCCAATCCAACCAACTGCCGCGGCACACCTTGCTTTTGAGCTTTTGCCAGCGCTGAACGTCCGACGAAGTTCTCTTTCTCCAGATGCACCATCTTCCCGAAGCCTAATTCATACGGAGAATACTTCTGCGAAGCGATCAACGCTTTCTTGCTGCTGTTATAGTCGACCTCGATCAACAGCAGCCCCGCCTCGATGCGAGCCACATCCAGCGCGAGCATTCCCGCAGCCTGAATATCAAATCGTTTGCCGACGTCCATCAGCGCGTCCCATACTTTCACCGCGTCATCCCACGATACCCAAATCTCGTAACCCACGTCGCCTGTATAGCCCGTGCGCGAAATGTCTACAGGAACTCCGGCGATTTTCCCTTGCGTCATGCGGAAGTATTTGAGATTCGTGATCTCCGCCTCTGCCGCCGCCTTCAGCAGTTTGCCTGACGTTGGACCTTGCAACGCCAGAGCTGCAACTTTTTCCGAGATATCCTCAACGCGCACATCCATATTCAGTCCGTTTTGCCGAAACCAGCGCAGGCTGGGATCTGCAGCCGTCCAGCGATATTTATTTTGTTCCAGTCGCGTAATCGTGCCATCGTCAATTACTTTCCCCTGTTCATCGCACCAGCAGCAATAAATCACCTGCCCCACCGCCACTTTGTTAATGTCTCGAGTAATCACGCGGTTCACCAGCTTGGTCGCATCCTTCCCGGTGATCAGATACTTGTAAAGGGGCGTGATATCGATCAGCGCTGCCGCATTGCGAATTGCGTTGTACTCGTGGTCGTGATGCACTTCGTACACGCTGACCGTGTAATAGCCCGACCACTCGCGGTAATTCAGGCTCTGGCACAGGGCGAACGTCCGATCATGAAACGCGGTTCCGACAGGCAAGGTGGCTCCCTGTAAAGATTCTTATGGTTCGATTCAACACCGACAG
>DATHJP010000153.1:0-2625 GCA_035489695.1 Terriglobales bacterium | reverse complement strand
CCGCAAGGTGGTGTTGGTTTATGGCTGTTACGAATGGCACTCCTACGAATGGTAACAATGGGCACGGCGTCCCCCAACCCCGCGCCGAATGGATTGCCGGTCGTAAGGGCGAGAACGCCGACGGAAACTTTTCCCAGATGCACTATGCGCGCAAGGGCGCGATCACCCAAGAGATGGAATATATCGCGCTCCGGGAAAAGCTGTCAGCAGAACTAGTTCGCGATGAAGTGGCCCGTGGCCGCATGATTATTCCAGCCAACATTCATCATCCCGAACTGGAGCCGATGGCGATCGGGGTGGCATCGCTGTGCAAGATTAATGCGAATATCGGGAATTCGGCCGTAACTTCGAATATCGACGAAGAACTCCAGAAATTGCACACCGCAGTCCACTTTGGCGCGGACACCGTGATGGACCTGTCCACCGGCGGCAACATCCATGAAATTCGCGAAGCTATCCTTCGCCATTCGCCTGTGCCTATCGGTACTGTGCCAATCTATGAAGCCATTTCACGGGTAAAGCGGATCGAGGATTTGAGCGCTGAGGTAATGCTCGAAGTGATTGAAGAACAAGCGGAGCAAGGCGTGGATTACATGACAATTCACGCTGGGGTGCTCATCCAATACTTGCCGATGATTTCCAAGCGCATTACCGGCATCGTGAGCCGCGGCGGCGCAATTCTTGCCCAATGGATGGCGCATCATCACCGACAGAATTTTCTGTACGAACGTTTTTCTGAAATCTGCAAGATTTTCGCCAAGCACGACGTATCGTTTTCACTGGGCGACGGGTTGCGTCCCGGCTGCGTTGCCGATGCCAGCGATGAAGCCCAATTTGCAGAACTCAAAACGCTTGGTGAGCTGACCAAGAAAGCCTGGGAATATGACGTGCAAGTCATGATTGAAGGTCCGGGACACGTTCCGCTCGACAAGATCAAAGAGCAGGTCGACAAAGAAAAAGAACTCTGCTACGAAGCACCGTTCTATACGCTGGGACCGCTGGTGACGGATATCGCGCCGGGGTATGATCACATCACATCCGCGATTGGCGCGGCGATGATCGGATGGCATGGTGCAGCGATGCTGTGCTACGTCACGCCCAAAGAACATCTCGGGCTGCCCAATGAAAAAGATGTGAAAGACGGCATCATCGCCTACAAGATTGCCGCCCATGCGGCTGACATCGCGCGTCACCGTCCTGGCGCCCGCGATCGCGATGATGCGCTCAGCTACGCGCGCTATAAATTCGATTGGGAAAAACAATTCGCGCTGTCACTCGATCCCGCGACGGCGCGCTCCATGCACGATGAAACTCTGCCCGATGACTACTACAAAGAAGCAGCCTTTTGCTCCATGTGTGGCCCCAAGTTCTGTTCAATGAATTATTCCAGCAAGGTGGACGAGTACAACAAGCAGGTTCACGGGCTGGAAAAGAAAGACTATTCAGAACTGGTGGACAAGCTGGTGTCGTTGACGTAGCGTTTGCGACGCAGGGCTAACCGAAGTTAATCAAAATTAGCTAATCCAAATTAGTTAATCCAGGTCAGAGTACTGCTTGACGCCGGCGTTCTTTCGCGCTTGGACGTGAGGACTGGAAGGTCGCTTGTTGTTGTAATGGACCACGGTATCTTCGGCGACCATATCGGATTCCGGATGGCCGGCAGCAGGACGCCGAGGCTTTGCTCTTACCAAGCGGTCGCCAGCGCGATCGTGAGCGGCCTCCGGAACAATTCTGGGAGTAGCCGGCTCGATCGCAAAAGCAGGGTGGAATCGCGCGACGTCGGCGCCGTGAGCGGGAGGCAATTTAGTGTCACCCATCTTATTCCCTGCGTCGAGCGGAACAATACCGCCTTTTTCAAATGGCACTGGCTGTTGGGCTTCGATCGAGCGCTGCACCAGATTGGCCGGTAATGGCGAAAAACGGTTGGCAGACGCGCCTACCAAAAGCGCGGCGACCGCTACCATAGCCAGAACCGTAGCTGTCTTCCAGAACACTTCGTCGTTTTGAAAAACGCGTTGCTGCAGGATTCTCTGGCGATAACTGTTGGGACGGACGGGAACCGCGTTTTGCATTAGCGGCACAACTTGCGGGCCTTGATCCCTGGAAACGCTCTTAACACGACTGGTCAGAGAAGCGGCAAGTACGGGTTCTTTAACCAGCGATGGCGGAACCAGCGAATCCGCAGGGATTTCTGCCTCCGCCATGGGGTGCCAGATTGGCCAATCGGAAATTGGTTCGGTTTCCATCAGCGAAACGTCCGCCTGTAGGACTGCTGGCGTTTCCACGACTGGCTCCGGCTGTATCTCGGAGGCTGCTCCTTCAAATTCCGTCAGCCAAACTTCTTCGACGTAAGCAGCTGCCGGAACTTCCACGATTGTTTCTGGCTGAACGTCCGAAATTGCTTCGGTTTCTACGAGAGAAATAGGGGCCGCCTGGACAATTGCCGGGACCTCAATGATCGCTTCAGGCTGGATAACCAGATATTGTCCGGAGTCAGTTTCCGCGGCCAGCGGCGCTTCCAGCACAGGTTCAGAGATCGGAATGGAAACAGATTCGACGCTGGCGGCATATTCATGTGCCACCAGCTCTTCGTCGTCGGCCAACGGTTCTGCGACCTCAGCCATC
>DATHJP010000152.1:0-2258 GCA_035489695.1 Terriglobales bacterium | reverse complement strand
GCGGTGATCGCTCCACGGCTCGTCATCGTACCGTGCCTCCATGCCGAAGGTTGCCATCACGGCGTCCAGGTCGTGCCTGTTCTCGCACCGGATATGCTCGTCCACGACCGCCACGCGCGTCTGTACGCGCTCCGTCTCAAGCAGTGACATGCAACACCTCCTCGGGGCGCACTCAAGCTACCCCGGCGCCGCCGTGGAGCTTGTCCATGTTTGGGCCTATCAACGAAGCTCCTTCCTTATAACCAGTTTCAACCCTGACCATATTTCGCTTACAGCGCAGACTTTGATATCGACGAATCCGAGGGGTAGAGCTATTTCGCGGATTGTGTCCCCTGTGATGTCCGTTGGCACCTTCGATGCCTTCTTTGGCCACGAGACCCATACCACGCCGTCACTTCGAAGCGTCCTTCTCAACCCAATAAGCTCCTTCGTCAGTGCGCTTTTCTGAGCTACGAAGGTGTGGACAAGATCGGTTCCTTCCGAAAGCGTCGCCTGGAAGATCACTCCTGGCGGAAGCGGCTCAAGCAACTGGACGTAGTTGTTTGGTGCGTGCTTCGCCACGACGCGGGCATCGGCGACAATGCCGAGCTTCTTGGCGAGCGGCGTGCCTGAGTAGCCAGCGGGCGTGCTCATGGCCGCGATGCGGCAGCGCCACTACAACAAAACTGCGACTGCTGCACGGGTGGACACTTGACCGAACCGTAGGAGCAAAACACGCAACAATCGCCGGATTGGGGCCGCAGCAGCCCGTGGCAGTTAGCACATTCGTGGAAAAAGATACATGCGTTGGTTGGCATGGCTTCGACAGAAGCAAAACCGCAGACCGGACAGGTGAGGATCGACTCCAGGATGACGGATTCTTGCATGGCAATTACGTAGATGCGCCTGAAATTAGGTGTGTGACGTGCGAATTGCAGCCTGTTTCGCCTTGCTTAGTGACGCGAACGCCCTTTGGTACGACCACTCAACCAACTCGGTTAGATACGCGGCAGGAAAGCGACGCACTTCGACAATAGTGACCCAATGAAAGCGTCCCCTGTACCTGGCCGGTTTTACACCAGGAAAATCTGTTAACTCGACAAACCGCTCAGGCGTGACTCTCGTGCTGAAACGCCATCTTTCGGGGTCGCTGGTTTTGAAATAGGCGAATGTTCTACCGCCGACCGAGTAGACAAGAATATTGCTTGGCTCACCGTACAGAGTTTCATTGGCCGCGGAAAGCCCCTTACAGAACTCTTTGAGTTGTTTGACATTCACGAGGGCATAATTCGACGTCTAACGAACCAAGCTAACCGGCAGGTAATGCCAGTGCCGCCGGGGCCGGTTAGATGCCCCCCGACCCAGCCGGACGGGTCATGCGCGCTTGCGCAAAAAGACATGGGTCGCACGCTCGCCCGCGACGTACTTCGCGCATTCATAGCCCAAACCATGCATATCGATGTCGTTCAAGAGATGTTCCCCGGAACCGAGTAAGACAGGCCGAATGGCAAGATGCAGCTCGTCAATCAGGGCGGCGCGCAGATACTCCCGAATAGTAGATACGCCGCCACCGAGGCGGACGTCGCGCCCGTCCGCTGCAGCCATCGCTTGCTCCAAAGCGGTATGAATGCCCTGGGTGACAAAGCGAAACTCCGTACCTCCCGCCATCTTGAGCGGCGCCCGCGGGTGATGCGTCAGCACGAAGACGGGCGTGTGATACGGCGGCTCGTCGCCCCACCAGCCCTTCCAGCTGTCGTCCGGCCACGGGCCCCGGACGGGACCGAACATGTTCCGCCCAAGAATCCAGGCACCGATTCCGGCAAAGCCTTGCTCCGCAATCCCGTTATCGACTCCCGTCTCTCCATCGTCATGACCGTGCATCTTTCGCCACATGCGCGTGTGGAAGAACCACTCCATCAACTCGGGGCCCCTGACGCCGAGCGGATGCTGGAGATCCTGGTTCGGCCCAGCGCCGTAGCCGTCGATGGAAATAGCGAAACTTTGGACGCGGAGTTTAGACACTGAATTCCTCCCTGCTTAGTCAATGGTGCGAAAGTGCCTTTTCAAGAGTCCTACTTGAGGGAGCTGCGAAAGAGTTTTTCCTTGCCATTTCTCCATCGGAGCTGGAAAGCGCTGGCTTATTCCTCGGGCCCAATGTGGAGTCGTCTATTTAGAAATCCAAGGCTTGCCCGTACTGCAACAAGCATACTCATTGCCACGAGAGCCGCATCCAAAAAACGGTTCCAGAAGCCAAAATAAAATACCGGTGCCCACAGAGC
>DATHJP010000151.1:0-2622 GCA_035489695.1 Terriglobales bacterium | reverse complement strand
ACTGAAACCGTTAGGACTGCAACGGGTGCCGAGGCGCAATCCACACTCACCAGCTTGCCCTTCAAGAATTTGATTGGACGCTTGTCTTGCCGAGCTGGTTGGGCGGGAACGGTTTGCTTTTCGGTGGCGGTTTCATCGTCTTCCTCTTGTGTGTCTTGTTTGGCCGGGGCGGATTTCGAGGGTGCGCGTGGCTTTGCCATAGCGGATGTTGAGTTCTCCGCTTTGGCCGCCGTTACAGTTTGCTGTGGCATCAGGCCATATTTCTTCAGGGTAGGAAGATCTTCCAGGTTCTTCCGGGCACCGCGGGCAATTTGCGGATCTTGACTGGCTTTGAGGCGCTCAAGCAATGCCGTAGCAGCATCCCACTTTTTACCGGCCATGTAAATCTGCGCCATATTCAGTAAATAACCTTGGTTGCGAGGACTGAGTTGGATCGCCGCCCGCATAGCCTCCATTGCGGAGTTCACGCCGCCGCCTTCCACACGGGCCATGGCCAACATGCTGTAGGCCTCAGCCATTTCCGGATTCCAGTCGAGCACAGCCCGTAGATCTTGCATCATGTTCGAGAGACCTTGAAATGGATGTCCGCTGGATTCGGCCGCGTGATACTTCACCAATGCCAGGTAGTAGCGCACCCAGGGATCCTGGCCATCGAGTTCAAACGCGGTGGAAAGTTCTTCCGTCGCCGCATCGTATTCTTTGCTTTGCAAATGCATCCAGGCCAGGGCGCGATGTGCGATCGCATTTTCCGTTTTCGGCTGATTAATCAGGGCATTCAATTCCAGCACGGCTTGCTGTCGATGTTCGGGTAGGCGCACCATGATTTCTGCAATCAAAGCTCGAGCATCTGTATCCGGCACTTGTCGAGTGCTGGTCCCGATGTTGTCCACCGGAAGCGGGAATTGCGACACGGCTGAAGATGATTTGGGTGCGTTCGACGATGGCGGGCCGGTCTGAGTTTGAAGCGAAGATCCGAGAGAATGAAAGTAGTCTTTCAACGCCTGGCCAAACTGTGCTGACGTCATGCCGTAAGCTTGCTGAATCGCTTGTTCCACTGAGAGCTTTTGGTTTTCCACCAGATCAAAATAGGTTCCCGTTTCGGAGAGCTTGTTTTTATTGAGCAGGTAGTGCATCGCAATCCACGATTGCGCGTAAAACATCGTGTGGTAAGAGCCTTCTGGTTGGTTCGATGTCTGATGCCGCGCGGTAAAGAGGTCAGAGATCGCAATCCAGCCCTGCGTGCTCAGGAGTTCGCTCAGCGACTTCGGAGGATTGCGAACTTCCGCCGGATGTGCCTGCACATCCTGCTTGCGTGGGACTGTTATTTCAGGATCGCTGCCGATCTGGGCTTGCTTGTTGTCCAGCTTAAGACTGGAGAAGTATTCCGCAAAACCCTCGTCGAACCAATCCTGAGTTGGCGGGTAGTTGTGGTTCAGTAACAGATGAGCGAATTCATGAGTGACACCGCGCCAGGGATCCTCCTCGGACAGATTGAGAACGATATAGTTGCGGTCCTCGCCGGCTAGGAAGAATGCGGGTAAGGAGATGAGCTGCCCGTCGCGGATGGGCGCGTTCTGCGCGTACTCTTTGTCGGTCTTGAAGGCAATCACATCCAGCGGTTCCGGCATGTTGACGCGGGTCTTCATTAACAGTTGAGCAAACACGGTGCGCATCTGTTCCAAGCGCACGGCGATTTCGCGCCCTTTGTTATCGCCCCCATCGGTGAGAACGGAAAAATGTGAAGAGCTTACCCGGATCCAGTGCGGCTCAGCGTCATTAGAGAATGCCAGGGATGACAAAGCGGATCCGAATAAGAGAAGAGGAAGACCCACTCGCAGGAGCCAAAATATTCGAGTAATGGAAAATGAGATTTTCAAGCCCTCAAATGCTACCACGCAACTTTCGGGGAGGTGCAGGCAGGAAGCCGCATGTGCCTGGAGAAAAAAAGGCCTCCAGGCTCGACTCCTGGAGGCCACTTCGCCCTCTACCGCCACTGAACTATGGCGAGGCAAACACAGATTGCACCCCACGCAGAATTTCTAATTCGTGACTCCTATTCAAGTTAGAACTGAAGCAAAGCCAGTTGGTTGCCTGGCCTAGGCCAATGAAAGTTTTCGCTGCGCCCAGCGGGCATGCTCTGCGACGACCGGATCCTCGTCTTTAATTAACTGATCGAGCACCGGTTTGAAACTCGAAGCTCCGCTATTTCCCATTGCGATCGCGGCATTACGCCGCAGCCCCGTTCTTTTGGTCCGGCGCACCGCCGCGCCGCGAAATGTGCGTTGAAATTCCTCGCCGCTCATCTCCGCTAACCACGCGAGCGCAGGATTCACCAGTCCTTCTCGCGGTTGGAATTCCGTTGCAGTGGTGGCTGGCGCCTTGCGATTCCAGGGACACACATCCTGACAGATGTCGCAGCCAAAGACATGGTGGCCCATTGCGCCCCGCATCTCTTCCGGAATCGTGCCGCGCTTTTCAATTGTCAAGTAAGAGATGCACTTGTTGGAATCGAGTTGATACGGTGCAATCAGAGCATCCGTGGGACAAGCATCAATGCAGCGTGTGCAGCTTCCGCAGCGATCCGGAGCAGGCAGATCAGCTTCCAGCTCCAGCGAAGTCAGA
>DATHJP010000150.1:0-10616 GCA_035489695.1 Terriglobales bacterium | reverse complement strand
AGGTGCACACACCGGGGCAGAAGACGATCGAAGATGTAGCGCGATTCCTCGGCGTCTCGCCGAAAAATAAGATTAAAACTCTGGCGCTCATGATTGACGAGAAGGATTCTAAGACCGGCAAAGTTGTGCCACGACCGGTGGTTGTTTTGTTGAGGGGTGAGCATCAGCTCAACGAAGCAAAACTATCATCGTCCGTGAGCGGCAAAGAGACACGTCCCATGCAAGCCGAAGAGATCGAGCGGTTGTTCCGGTCTCCGGCAGGATTTCTGGGACCAATCGGTATTGAATGGGCGAGAGATGTGAAACAAGTCGAGCGGCCGATTTTGTTGGTGGATCAAGCGCTCGAAGGCCGCACGAACTTAATTTCCGGCGCGAATAAGGAGGACTATCACCTGAAGAACGTCACTCCCGGACGTGACTTCCAGCCTACAGCTTACGCGGACTTGCGCAGTGTGACGGCAGGCGAGAGTTGTCCTAATTGTGGTGCACCCTTACGCATCGACACGGCGGTCGAGATCGGACACATCTTCAAGCTGGGCTACAAGTATTCGGAATCCATGGGCGCTCGCGTTCTCGACCGCAATGGCAAAGAGGTTACTCCCATCATGGGAAGCTATGGGATTGGGATAGAGCGCATCCTGACTGCAGCGATCGAGCAGAGCAATGACGAGAATGGTTTCTGGCTGCCGCCGTCGATCGCCCCGTTTGAGATTGTCGTCACCCCGACGAATGTGGGCGACCAGAAGTTGAAAAGCGTCGCCGAAGACATCGCCCAACAGCTTGATGCGGCGGGTTTTGAGGTGTTATTGGACGACCGGGATGAAAGGCCAGGGGTGAAGTTCAAAGATGCCGACCTGGTCGGAATTCCTTACCGGGTGACGGTTGGAAAGAAGGTTACCGAAGGTACTGTGGAGGTGGTTCAACGCTCGACACGGGAAATGCACGATGCTAGCATCGGCGCAATAACGGGATACTTTCAGCAAGTTTTAAGGCCTGCGCGTTAGAACCATTAGCGCGTCCGGCCATAAGCGGAGCGCGTAATGGGTACTATAAAACTGATTGTTGGATTCGTCGTCATCGCGGCCGTGGTCTACGGCAGCGCCATGCTGATACCGCCGTTCTTTTCCAATTATCAGTTCGAAGACGCTATTGAGACGGAAGCGCGGATGAGTACCTACAGCACCAAGCCGGAAGATGCCATTCGGGAAAGCGTCTTCAAGAAAGCCCAGGACTTGGAAATTCCAATCGCCAGGGAGCAAATCAAGGTTCAGCGTTTCGGTCCGCAGGGTACCGGTTCAATTCTGATTGAAACGCAGTATACGGTGCATGTGGATCTGCCGGGCTATCCTCTCGACCTGAATTTCCATCCAACCACCAAGAACCGCGGCGCCTTCTAGCGATATCGTCGTACTTCGGTAACCTTGTTCCGCGGATGAGTGCCTCCTAACATCCTGAAAGACGCACTCTTGAGGGGAAACTGCGCCTCGGAGAGCCTCTTCGGCTGTCCTCCAGACCCGGACTCCGGCGTACCTGACTGGGAACCGGGAAGCAATCCAAGGCACGGTCGGGCAGGTTAGAATGAGTCATCCATGCGCCAAGCAGGCGATGGGCACTTTCCTTCTGGCCAAGGAGAGAATTTTCTTCTGTGGGTAACGATATCTACGCGCATCATCGTCTAATTGTAGAGAGGCGTCTCCGCCGACCGAACCGTGGCCATTAAAATCAGAATCCCGAACAGCACGACTGCTACCAGCGGTGGAACGGGACTCCTTCCTCGCGACCCCGTGGTCAGGGCCGGTCTGATTGTATTTCTTACTGTAGCTATAGTTTTCACCAGCGTGTTTTCGTACTACTACCTGAAATACGACAACATCATTGATCAGAAGTTCAAAGGGCAGGTTTTCAGCAACTCTGCCAAGATTTATGCCATACCGGAGACCGTGCAGGTCGGCGAAAAGATCGAGGCTCGCGAGATTGCTGCCCGACTACGCCGAGCGGGATACGCAGAGCGAGATGGCCAATCTTTCATGGGCAGCTACCGCCTGCTCAATAGCGGGATCGAAATTAAACCCGGTCCGGATTCCTATCACAGCCCGGAACCGGCGACCATCCGCGTGCGTGGCGGGAAAGTGGATACCATTGCCGGACAATCCGGCGAGTTGGCGGCTTACGAGCTCGAACCGCAAATGATTACGGCATTGTTCGACGCCGAGCAGCGTTCTAAACGTCAACTAGTGAAGTACGACGAAATTCCCAAAGTCCTGGTGGATGCAGTGCTGGCCATTGAAGACCGACGCTTTTTCCAACATGGAGGCGTCAACTTCATGCGTTTAGCCGAGGCTGCCTGGATCGACTTGACCCATCAACGGCACGAGCAGGGCGGCTCGACCATTACCATGCAACTCTCGCGCGCGTTCTTTCTGACTCCGGAGAAAACGGTTAAACGCAAGATCGCGGAAATGCTGATTGCCATGGAACTGGAGCAGAAATTCACCAAGCAGCAGATTTTCGAGTTTTATGCCAATCGCGTGGATGTAGGGCAACGCGGATCGTTCACCATTAGTGGGTTCGCTGCGGCGTCGCAGGCGTACTTCAATAAGGATCTCAAGGACATTACCCTTCCCGAAGCCGCTCTTATTGCGGGACTCGTTCAGGCGCCCAGTTATCTGTCTCCCTATCGCCATCCGGAACGCGCTCTCGAGCGCCGCAATGTAGTGCTGGACAGCATGGTAGAAACTCACGCGGCTACCAAGGCAGATGTGGAGAAGGCCAAGGCTACTCCGTTAAAGCTTGCTCCACCCAATGTGGAAGCCAGCGATGCGCCTTACTTTGTCGATCTGGTGCGCGATACGGTCATCGGCAAACTTAATGAACGCGAGTTGAACGACCAGTCCTACCGGATCTACACGACACTCGATCCTGAGCTGCAAAAAATAGCTGCTCAAGCCGTTGAAACTGGAATGAAGCTGGTGGACGACCAGGTAACCAAGCTACGCACCAAGCGAGTGAAAGTAGGCAAGAAAAAGTTCGAAACCCAGGTGATGCCCGGACCGCAAGCGCAGGTCGCGCTAGTCGCCATGGACCCGCATACTGGCGAAGTGCTGGCCTTGGTCGGCGGGAGAAATTACGGACTGAGCCAGTTGAACCATGCGAGCGCGCGACGTCCCACCGGTTCGATTTTCAAACCATTCGTCTATGCCGCCGCCATGAATACGGCGATAGACGGGACTACGCCAATATTTACGCCGGCATCGATGGTTGAAGATCAACCGACTACTTTCTCCTATGGCGATCAGATATACGAGCCGCGCAATTACAAAGAGGAATACCACGGGCAGGTGACGGCACGATACGCACTCGCAACGTCGTTGAACAATGCGACAGTCAAGCTGGCGGAGGAAGTGGGCTACGACAAAGTCGCCGACCTGGCGAAAGCTGCGGGGATAACGTCGGTAAAGGCGACTCCGGCGATGGCGCTGGGAGCGTACGATGCTACGCCTCTCGACATGGCGGCTGCTTACACCGTATTCGCCAACTCAGGTATCCGCCTGTCGCCCATCATGGTGAATTCAGTACGCAACGCCAGAGGCGATGTGATCACGGATTTCAAAAGCGACAAGCGGCAGGTGCTCGATCCGCGAGTTGCGTTCCTCATGACCAACATGATGGAAGGGGTTCTTAATTTCGGGACTGCCTTTCCGGTTCGCACGCGCGGTTTCAACTCGCCTGCCGCAGGCAAGACCGGAAGCTCGCATGATGGCTGGTTCGCCGGTTATACCAGCAACCTTCTATGCATTGTGTGGGTCGGCTATGACGATTACAGCGACATTCGCCTGAGCGGCGCCCAAACCGCTTTGCCGATCTGGGCGGAATTCATGAAGAAGGCGGTGGCGAGTCCGCGTTATTCGGACGTAAAGCCTTTCAGTCAGCCCACTGGCGTCGTGGATGTGCAGTTGGACAAGCTAACCAATCTTCTGGCGAACGCGTCCTGCCCCGAAACCTATACGGCAGCATTCATTGCCGGCACCGAGCCCAATCAGACTTGCGATCAGGGAACGGGGGTGGGCGGATTCTTCTCCCGCATGCTGGGAATCGGAGGCGACAAGGCTGCTGCACCGCCAGGGGTTGTGCCGCCGCCTGGAACTGCGGCCGAGGATCCGCAAAAGAAAAAAGGCCTGTTCGGCAAGATCGTAGGTATCTTTAAGGACGACAAAACGTCTAACACTCCGCCCAGCAATCCGCAGCCGCCTCCGCCCAAACCGCCTGAAAATGGTGGGAACGGTCCTCAATAGTCGGATATGGCTGGCCCGCAGGCTTGCGACGAAGTTTTACCCCGGTTGTGGTGAACTCATGCGTCGTCAACTACTGACTTTCGCTATCGCAATTCTGATAGTGCCAAACGTCTCAGCGCAATCATCACCCTCCGAGCAAGTGCAAGTCAGTCCACCGTCCGTGCGGCGTGCCGAGCCGCCGCCGGCAAACGCTTCGGCTGAAGAGCTCGTAAAACAGGGCGACACGCTGCGGGCGGAGAAAGCCTACTTGGACGCGCTTGATTATTATCGCGCCGCATTGAAGAAGAATCCCGATAGCCCTCAGACGTATAACCGGGCCGGAATCGCGGAGCTGTCAATGCAGCGATTCAAAGAAGCGGGTAAAGACTTTGAGCGAGCCATCAAGTTGGATCGCCAGTACAGCGACGCATACAACAACCTGGGCGTCATCTACTACTTGCAAAAAAGGCAGGTGAAGGCGATTAAGCAGTATTTGAAAGCCATCCAGTTCCGGCAGGATTCTGCTTCTTACTACAGCAACCTCGGCGCGGCCTACTTCTCCAAGAAGGAATTTGACAAAGCCATCACGGCCTACAATCAGGCTGTGCAGATGGATCCCGATATTTTTGAGCGCACATCCCATACCGGGGTGACGGCGCAGATGTCTTCGCCCGAAGACCGGGCACATTACGATTACGTAGTTGCCAGGCTGTATGCCAAGATGGGACAAATGGATCGATCTTTACAATACCTGCGGCGGGCTATGGAGGAAGGCTACAAAGACATCGAGGATGTGTATAAGGACGCTGAGTTTGCAGAGTTGCGGAAGGATCCTCGCTTCACCCAGCTTATGGCCGCCCGGCCGCAGGCGATCACCGACTAAATCGCGCCGAGCGATGCGCCTAGCGATTGCGAAATATTTTTTTGGACGGGCGAAACTTTTCTTCTAGCCTGTGTTTAAGTTTGGCAAATACTCCTGAAAACAACAGGGTGAGTAAGGAGAAACGGTCCCACCGGTTGTCCGACCCGAGCACGCCCCAAGCAGGCAACCGGTGGGTTTTTTCTTTCCGCCAGTCGGCTGGTCCGCTCTACTATCCCTTGCAAACTCATTGGAAAAGCAGCATTTAGCACTTGGCACTTAGCGTTTGGCCTCTCCGTGATAGTGTCGGTCCAGCGAAGACCCTCTCCTCAGCGATCGTCGCAGGAACTCTTGTCTCTTGGGCTCTGCCCTTGACTGACTAAGTGCTAAGTGCCAAGTGCTAAGTGCTGCCTTTCGTTGTGCCGCTTTTCGTTCTCTCAGACGTGTACTCGTCCACAACCTGTTTCCACTTCCCTTGTGCTTTCAGGATGTACTCCACGGCGTCACGGAGGGCGCCGTCTCCGCCGGAGTGTGGGGTTACGTAGTGCGCTTCCTGCCTCACCTCGCTGCGGGCGTTAGCGACGGCGACGGCGAATCCGCAATTTCGCATTACGGGCAGATCGATGACATCGTCCCCGACGAAGGCAGCTTCATCGGACCGAAGTCCTTCCTGCTGAAGGATTTCCCTAAATACTGTCAGCTTGTCCTGGATACCCTGATGAACGTGCTCCAGTTTCAGGTCGCGGGCTCGTAACGCGACTGTCTCAGAGATACGCTTAGTGATCAGTCCAGTTTTGATTCCCGCCAATCGAGCCAGCGAAATAGCAGTGCCGTCGTGAGCATGGAAACCTTTGGCCTCGATCAGGGTCTGACTGACCAGGCCAAAACCACCCTGTCCGCCATGCTTCGCGGCATGCTCCTGTGTGGTCTGCTGTGCGCCGGCAGGGACGGGGAAGATGAAGAGTTTGCCGTCAGTAAGGACTCCGTCGACGTCGAAGAGTAAGAGTTTGATTTTCTTGGCGCGAAGTTTCGACATTGCCGGGATTCTAGCATTCGATAGCTAAGGGCGTGCGATCCATAGAACTTGAATACGCCGGCCCAGCTTTTCAAAATCGCGGTCAGAAGTTACAAGCACAGCTTGGCGGATCATAGCCAGCGACGCTGCCAAGCAATCGACATAGGGAATTTTGTGACGCGCTTTGATTTCGCCCGCTTGCAGCGACTGGGACGCATCGACCGGAACCAGTTCAAGCGGAAGCCGGGAAAGCTCAGCCACTATCCTTCTCGCGGACTCTTCCCCGCGCAGCTGCCAGGAGTGATAGAAAACCTCTCCCCAGTTCACCACGGACATGAGCGCCGGTTCGCTCCGGTGGCGCGCATCTCTGAACAACTGTTCCATGCGTTCCGCTCCGGGACCGTCTTCCAAGAAATCCAGCACTGCATTGGCATCCAGGACGTACGTCCTGCTCATCTGGACATCCGGTCTTCTTCGATCCGGTGCTCACGCTCCCGGGCTTCGACCAGCGAATCCTCGCCTTTGCAACAGCCGCGTAGACTATGTATGAACTCATCGGTGATAGCCTGCGCTTCCTGGTCGCCTCTATCCTGAATGATCCTGCCCTGGTACCGCACGTCAAATCCCCGATCCTTCAAAATCGCCACTGCCTGGTGTGAGTTAGTCGGGTCATTGGGCGGCACTCCTGCTGCTTCCAAGACAAGTGGCCGAGCCGGTAGCTCCCGCCCATCCACCAGCACTGTCCACTTCGGCAACTGGCGGTTCCATTGAAAGCTCTTTGCCGCTCTTGCGATGTCCTGCTTAGTGAGTACGGATACTTTGAGACTTGCCATTTTCGGGCGCCCCACCCCGCACCTGGATTATTATTCATCTTCATCATACTCATCATACTAATCGCTGTCAAAGGGTCTTAATCGGTTTTCAGAGCCGGCTCGCTACTAGCGAATATTTTACGAAAGTCGGTTTGCAGGCTAAAATATCCCCATGCCTTCCCTGCCCTTCTCCCTCCAATGGGCTCACCCCCTGGTACGAGATTGGTTTGTCCAGAAATTTGGCACTCCCACTGAGCCTCAAGAGCAGGGCTGGCCGCACATTCTGGCCGGTCATACCACCCTCATCTCCGCGCCCACCGGCTCCGGCAAGACTCTTGCTGCCTTTCTCGCCTGCATCGATCGCCTGGTTCGTAAAGCGTTGGCAGGTGATCTCCAGGACAAAACCGAGGTGCTTTACGTTTCTCCGCTGAAAGCACTAGGGAACGACATTCAGAAGAATCTTGAAATCCCTCTCGGCGAAATTCTGCAGATGGCGGGTGAGCAGGGCCTGCTGATGCCGGAGATTCGTACCGCGGTCCGCACCGGCGACACGCTGATGCACGAGCGGCGGGCGATGCTGAAGCGGCCGCCACATATTCTCGTCACTACACCTGAGTCGCTCTACATTCTGCTAACGGCGGAAAGAAGTCGCGCGATCTTGCGCGATGTTGAAACTGTAATCGTGGATGAAATCCATGCTGTGGCTGACGACAAACGCGGCGCTCATCTCACGCTTTCACTGGAAAGGTTGGAAGCGCTGACCTATCGTGCGCCGGTGCGCATTGGTCTTTCGGCCACCCAGAAGCCAATCGAAGAAATTGCGCACTTTCTTACCGGCAATGGCCGTCCCGATCCGGTGGTTGTCAACATTGGACACAAGCGGCATCTTGATCTAGCGATCGAGGTTCCGTCCAGCGCTCTGGGTGCGGTCGCCACTAATGAGATGTGGGACGAAATTTACGACCGCGTGGTTGAACTGGTTGGGCAACATCGTTCCACGCTGCTCTTCGTCAATACGCGACGCCTGGCTGAACGGGTGTCACATCAGCTCGCGGAACGGCTTGGCGAGGAAAACGTTGCCGCGCATCATGGCAGTCTTTCGCGCAAGTTGCGGCTCACTGCAGAGAAGAAATTAAAAGAAGGCCAAATCAAAGTATTGGTGGCGACGGCTTCGCTGGAGCTGGGAATCGATGTCGGCACAGTTGACTTGGCAATTCAGATAAGTTCTCCGCGAGCCATCGCCGTCGCGCTGCAACGGGTGGGACGTTCGGGCCACTGGCGCGGAGCGGTTCCCAAAGGACGCTTCTTCTTAACAACTCGCGACGAGCTTTTCGAATGTGCTGCGCTGGTGCGGGCTATCCGCCATGGTGAACTGGATCGAATCATGATTCCGGATTCGCCGCTGGATATCCTGGCACAGCAGATTGTCGCAACTTGCGCCTCAGCCGGCAGCACTAATCTTGAAGAAGACACCGGCTGGAAAGAAGATGATCTGTTCGCCTTGGTAACCGGGGCGTATCCCTATCGAAATCTTTCACGACCAACTTTTAACTCCATTTTAGAAATGCTGTCTGAAGGTATTGCCGCCCGTCGCGGCCGCTATGGCGCATATCTTCATTGGGACCGCGTCAATCACAAATTGCGGGCTCGACGCGGCAGCCGGTTGGCGGCGATTACCAGCGGCGGTGCTATTCCTGAAACTGCGCTCTTTACCGTTGTGGCAGAGCCGGAAGGAATTGTTGTCGGAACGCTCGATGAAGATTTCGCGGTGGAAAGCAATGCCGGCGACATTATGTTGCTGGGTAACACTTCGTGGCGCATTCGTCGTGTGGAGGGCAAATCCGGGCGCGTGCTGGTGGAAGATGCGCACGGCGCGCCCCCCAGTGTTCCCTTCTGGCGCGGCGAGGCTCCGGCACGCACCGAGGAACTTTCGTCCGAGATTGGCAGTCTGCGAAAAGAGATCAGCGAGAGGTTGCCCAACATTTCACCGGTCGGCGATTGGCGGAATCGTCCCGAGGTGGCGGAGACAGTTGTCTGGCTGAAGCAAGAGTGCGGCTTGGATGAGTCCGGCGCGGAACAGGCGATTGAATATTTGCTGCAAGGGCGTGCTGTGTTGGGCGAGGTCCCGACTCAGCACACCATCATCGCAGAGCGTTTCTTTGACGAAGCCGGCGGGATGCAACTGGTGATTCATGCGCCCTTCGGAGGACGCATCAACAAAGCCTGGGGATTGGCGCTGCGTAAACGCTTTTGCCGCAGTTTCAATTTCGAATTGCAGGCCGCGGCCACGGATAACGGCATCAACATCGCACTGGCCGAGCAGCACAGCTTTCCGCTGGCCGACGTTTTTCATTTCTTGAGTGCCGAAACTGTGCAAGACGTCCTGGTGCAGGCGGCGTGCGCTTCTCCAATCTTTGGCACGCGGTGGCGCTGGGATGCAAATCGGTCCCTCGCCTTGCTGCGATTTCAAGGCGGCAAGAAAGTTCCGCCTCAGATTCAACGTATGCGCTCCGACGATTTGCTTGCGTCCGTCTTTCCCGACGTTGCTGCCTGCCAGGAAAACATTCCCGGCGACATCCAGATTCCCAATCATCCCCTAGTGGATGAAGTCATGAAGGATGTACTTACGGAAGCCATGGACGTCGAGGGATTGAAAAATCTGTTGCGTGGCATGGATGAGGGCCGCATCCGCTGCATTGCCGTAGACACGCCGGTGCCGTCGCAGTTTTCGCACGAGATCCTGAATGCGAATCCGTATGCCTATCTCGATGATGCACCGTTGGAAGAACGACGAGCGCGCGCCGTACAGATGCGTCAGATTTTGCCGGAGTCAGTGCTGGAAGAAGTTGGCAAGCTCGATCCAGCGGCCATTGCGCAGGTTCGCGAAGAAGCTTGGCCTGATGTGCGCGATGCGGACGAATTGCATGACGTGCTGCACACGCTGATCGCAGTACCAGAAGACCTAAGAGACCAAACAGCCGATGCTGTATCTGCTGCTCGAACCGTCCAAGAGTGGAGTGGCTACTTCGCTCGACTTGTTGAACAGGGACGCGCCGGAGTGGCAATCAGCAAGGCCGATTCCCGGCGCTATTGGGTAGCTGCGGAAAGAGCGCGTACGTTCGCTCTTCTCTATCCGGATACAAGCTTTGAGAAAACTCCGGCCGAAGTTGAAAGCACACTTCCCTCCGGCGACGATGCTCTTCTCGCCATGATCACGGGCTGGATGACACATCTAGGTCCGGCTACGGCAGAGGAACTTGGAAATCTGCTTGGCTTGCCGTCATCTGAAATTGAAAAAGCATTGCTCCGCATGGAAGCTAGTGGAACCATCCTGCGAGGAAAATTCACCGAAAGAGCATCGGCCGCAAAACTTCCAGCACATGAGATGTCCTCATTACAGACTATTTCGCCTCAGCAGGAATGGTGCGAGCGTAGGCTGCTGGCCCGAATTCACCGGCTGACAGTGGCCACGTTGCGCAAGCAGATCGAGCCGGTCACGGCCGCGCAATTCATGAGGTGGTTATTGCGCTGGCAACACGTTGCACCGGGATCACAAGTTCAGGGCGAGCGGGCGACACTCGATGTGCTGCGTCAATTACAGGGATTTGAGATTCCCGCGAATGCCTGGGAACGGCAAGTTCTTTCCCGACGAATTGCGG
>DATHJP010000149.1:0-6988 GCA_035489695.1 Terriglobales bacterium | reverse complement strand
ACCAGGGATACTGGCGCCAGCGGGTACAACGCGATAACCGGGATCAGAACCGATTCCATCGCGATCGTCGTGACCGCGGACATGACCGCGACTGACGACTCTCGCCGCTCCTAATTGCCGAGCGGCTCCGTAATTGAGTTGTTGAACCCCCGATCGGGAGATCGGGGGTTTTCTTTTGTCGCAAGACGGCCAAATGGGCTTTTTCGTCTGTCCTCCAGCGGGTTCTCCCTCTGAAAGCCCATCCCCGAGCGGTGTTTGTCGCGGCGGAGATGAGCACTCTTGCTCAGACGAACGGCTCGCGGAGTGCTAACCTCAAGGTGTGCTTCCAGCCGAATTGGCGAGGAGCCGCAAGGCGCTGCCGCTTTGCAGGACCGAGTCATGGTGGGGCAAATTGCAGTAATCCGCGTCATTTCCTTTCTTCTGTTGGCTACTTGCGGGTCGTTGTGCCAGAACGAACCTCCTTCAGCTGATTTTCTCCAGGAGTTACAGTTTGACGGCTCAAAGTCACCAGAAGTGCAGAGGCAGGAACTGCGCACGTGGAGATCCCTTCCTGACGCGCCGTCGGAACAGCATCCAACCCAAGCCGAGAAATTCCATGTGTTTATCGAGGAGGCGCGTTCGCCTCTCGCCTTCGGCGCGGCCGCCATCAACGTGGGGGTAATGCGCGAGGAAGTGGAAAACCGCGATCCGGGAATGCAGCCCAGCTTTACTGCACTTTATAGGGCGGCGGTGCTTCAAAAGGAATCCAGCGTTTTTTTTGGCAAGTACCTGTATCCCTTGTTGCTAAAGCAGGACCCGCGTTATCACCCTTCGAACAGCGAGAGCATTCTGGGCCGGACGGCCTACGCAGCCTCGCGCGTTTTGATCACGCGCAATGATTCCGGAAAAAGGACACTGAACTCGTCCTATCTCCTCGGGGTGCTGACTTCGGCGGCAGTCGCCACTGCTTATCGCCCATATCGGCCGCGATCCCCTTCGTCCACGTTCAAAGACTTAGGTTCGACCATTGGCGGCGACGCGGGAATAAACGTCTTCCACGAGTTTTGGCCGGGCATCCGGCAAATGCTCAAGCGTCACCAGCCGAAGTTCGTTGCCAGGATCGAGGAACGAATCACCAACGATCACAGCTCGAAGGAAGTTGTCTCCGCCCAGGCAAGATAGTGTCCTCCGCTAAGACCGTTTCAGTGCCAACCGGGAAAATCCTCTAATCGACCTGTACTCAAGCTGCGAATCCACCTCGTGTGTCTTGAAAGCGGTTCTGCCCCTGATATGTCATTCGCATGAATGCTAGACTCAGCCCATGCGGACTGACATCTTACCGCTTTGCGATAAGCACTACCGCACGATGGAGCCTTGCATTGCGCCGTTCAGCGCCGATTATTCCGTTGAGTTCTTCCGTTGTACCGCTGAGTTTTGCCATCGTTGCTTCAGTGAACGGTTGGGATACGTGACACCGAAGCGCGGTGAGCCGCCGCTCTTTTCGACCGATCAACCACGTTGTGATCAGCACAATCGCCCAATGTTCATTTCTACGCTCGACCGACAGCGCAACATAATCAGATACGCATGCCCTGAGCCACACTGTTCCGATACTGGTACTGAAACAATCGGGACGGGAGGTCAGAAGAGTTCGGGGCAAATGTAGTCCGCGACTAGGTCGGAGCCCCAGCTAACGGGAGCCAAACTTGAAACCGCGTGTCACCGGGTTTAGAAGTGACCTGAATATTCCCCCGGTGCTTCTTCACGATCCGTTGCACAGTGTCCAGACCGAGTCCCGTCCCTTCCCCAACTCCCTTGGTGGTGAAGAAAGGTTCGAAAATGTGGGGCTGCACCTCACGCGAAATCCCTGGACCGTTATCGCCGATCTCAACTACGACGCAGGTATCCTCGCGATAAGTTCGGACTCGAAGCTCGCCTTTTCCGTGCATGGCGTCAATCGCGTTATCAATGATGTTGGTCCAGACCTGATTGAGTTCGCTGCCAAATGAATTCACCAGAAAAGGAACGTTCTGGTAATCGCGTTGCACCGCCACTCCTTGTTTGAGTTTGTGATTCAAGATCGTAAGTGTGGTTTCCAGGCTCTTCACGATATCTACATTTTGTACCGGCGCCTGATCCATGTGAGTGTATTCCTTGATGGCAAGCACCAAGTCCGAGATCCGCGATGTGCTGCTCTCGATTTCATGCAAGAGACTCGCGACCTCGACCGAAGCGGCGATCCTGACCAGAGCGGCTCGGGCGGTGTCGGCATCGAGGGTTGCGAAGAGCGATTCCAGCACCTCCGGCTTAATATTCCTTCGCGCCAGGTCAGCTGCCAGCTGCCATAGGTCGTTCTGCCCGTGACTGCGCAACAAGGAGTCAATCTGGTCTTCCAGGTCGCTCATGGTAAGAGCATCGGGCGGAATGACGTCCTTTTGCGTGAACGAAGCTTCCAGTTTTTCGATTTCTGATTTCTGCGCGGGAGTGAGATCACGTCTTCCCAACTCGAGACTCGCGGCCTTGATTTTTATCAAAATCTCGCGCAATTGGCTGGTAGCACGTTTCGCGGCGGAAGCTGGATTGTTGAGTTCATGTGCGAGTCCCGCCGAAAGCTTTCCCAGAGATGCCAGCCGGTCTCGTTGTTGTTCGATCCGAGTGGCTTCACGGATCCGATCGGACATCAGACCCACCAGGCGCGTGGTCAACTCTGGCATCTTCTGTACGAGTTCGGGAAATAGCGCAGCGGGATACTTCAGAACTCGGCCGTCGGTGATAGCTCGACCGGTTACAGTGAACTGCTTCATCCTGGAGAAGGGCAACACACCGGTGACGTCCCCCGGCTTGCCTGGAAGCACAACAGTTTCGCCCCCGAATTCGCCGCGCCACTGAAATTGGCCTTCGAGAATCACAAACATCCAGTCCGCCGGATCGCCTTGGCGGACATAAGTATCGCCTGCTTTGAGGTGCACCTCTTGCGTCTGAGCAAGAAACCACGTGATCTGATCGTCAGGCAGATCAGCGAATGCCGGAACACGAATTAATTCCGATTTATCGATCATTTACACCTTGCTCAAGTACTGATGGATGAACTGCACCGCCACCGATCCTTCGCCGACTCCGGAAGCCACCCGCTTTATAGAACCGTGACGCACATCGCCAACCGCAAAAATGCCGGGGACATTGGTCTCGAGCAAGAACGGATCCCGGTCGAGAGTCCATCCCTTTGGGCGTTGCCCGTCACGTATAAGGTCAGGACCGGCCAGCAGGAAACCGCGCTCGTCCCGCTCGACGACATCCGCCAGCCATTCCGTCCGCGGCAATGCTCCAATGAAGATGAACATCGCACTCGCCGGGACACGCTCAGTCTTGTTGGTATCGGAACAAAGCACCGAAATCTCTTCCAGGTGGGTTTCGCCATGCACCTCAGCCACACTGGCATGTGTCCACAGCTGAATGTTAGGTGTCTCTTGAACCTGATCAATTAAGTATTGCGACATGGTGCTCGAAAGCGAATCGCCGCGCACCAGAATAACGACTCGTTCTGCGTATCTGGCGAAGTTCATCGCCGCCTGACCTGCCGAGTTCGCGCCGCCCACCACATAGACGATCTCACCCTTACAGGACAAGGCTTCCGTGGCGCCGCCGCCATAGTAAACCCCGGCACCTTGCAACCTGTCTATTCCTGGAGCTTCGAGTCGACGCCATTGCACACCCGTCGCGATCATGAGCGCGTGGCAAGAGCTCTCGTTTCCATCCGCCAGCTTGATGATTCGGTAAGGACCTTCCGCTCGGGCGCTCACAGCCTCCTGCGGGGCCAGGATTTCCACTCCGAAACGCTGGGCTTGCACCACCGCCCGCCGGGCTAGATCGGCGCCACTGAGTCCGGTTGGAAATCCAAGATAGTTCTCAATCTTGGAGCTCATTCCAGCCTGACCACCGGGGGCTTCCCGCTCAACCATCACCGTATGCAGACCTTCCGAGGCGCCATATACGGCAGCCGCCAAACCGGCCGGCCCTCCACCGACAATCGCCAAATCATAGAAACTGGTTTGGGCGCGCGTCCGCAAGCCAACTTTTTGCGCGACGTCCGCGGGCACACTCTCAAGAAGCTTCGTCCCGTCGGGAAAGAGCACCACGGGGAGATTGGCAGCCTCCGGGCCCAGTGCTTCCACAAGACGTTTGGTTTCCGGATCATTGGCGGAGCCTTCGACGTCAATCCATTGATAGGGGACGCGGTTGCGCGCCAGGAAATCTCTCAGCTCATACGACCGACGCGACCAGCGGGTGCCCAGCACTCGGATTCCCTGGAATGTTGGATGGTAGGAAGCTTGCCAGTCATCCAGCAAATCATCCAATTGCGGATACAAATGCTCGGTTGGCGGATCCCACGGTTTCAAGAAAAAGTAGTTAATGCCGGCGTGATTTATGGCGCTGATGGCGGCGTTGGTATCCGCATACGCGGTGAGCAATGCCCGCTTCGCGCCGGGGAAGATTGTCTTTGCCTCTTGCAGGAATTCCACGCCGTCCATGCGCGGCATGCGTTGGTCGGCAAGAAGCAACGCTACGCTGTCGTTTCGCACCTTCAACTGCTTTAAGAGGTCGAGTGCGCCCTCGGGAGAATCGCTTCCGATCACCCGGTATCCAGCGCCGTACTGCGAACGAAGATCCCGCTCAATCGCCCGCAAAACGTCAGAGTCGTCATCCACACTTAGCAAAATTGGTTTAGCCATGCTAGATCTCGTTTTTGGGCAAAGAGATAATTACAGATTTCTGGATTGTCTGCATGACTTGATTAGATACAGAAAATTGCATTCGGTCGCGCAATTCCTGTTATTGGGAAAGAAAGTCTAGCCACGGAGGAGCTAGGGGGCACTGTCGAGATGAAAGGGTTGGTTATACGGCTCGACCGGATAGCCCTTCGCCTTCCAGGCAGCCAATCCACCTTTGAGGAATTTGACTCGCAAAAAGTGCATAGCTTGAGCTTGACGTAGGACGGCTCGGCTCGTTTTATCCCCGGGACATGTGCAGTAAACCACTGAGTCCTCTTCTTGCGGGATGAGCGCCGGATTCTTAAGCAGTTCCTGTGGCGGAATCCACTTTGCACCGGGGATGATCGCTGAGTGACCCAGCAGGTCGAGCGGCTGGCGGACGTCGAAGAGAAGTGTCCCTTGATTTGAGGTCAGCAACAAATGAAGGGCCTCTGGTGTGATGCTGTGCAGTTCCAACTCGTGCCGGTCCTTTTTACGTTTGATCCGAGTTACGACCAACACACTTAACACCATCACGGAAACGGCGGTCAAAGTCAGAACCATCGCAGTCTCTCCTCGATACCCTACTAGATTCACTATGGGCCTGAGAGGATTCTTCGTGCGCTGAATCTACGAGCTGGTAGCTTTGAACAACTTGGCAAGATTGTTGATATCGGCAGGGCTGGCGTCGCCGATCACGAAATAGCGAAGTCCACCTTGGCTCCATGTCGCTACGTTGAACGACAGCTCTTTTTTCACCGCAGAGCTCACGTCCCATTTACCTCGTAACGCTCCTTCTTGGAATATGAACACAGAGATTTCGTGTTTCCGCACCGCGTAGATCAAATGTGCGCCGGGTGTTTGACCGAAGTAGGTCATGCGGCCCCCCACGAGGGAAAACTCGGAATTCTGTAGTTCGGGCAAATCGAAGGTGAACGGGATCTTTCCTTGAAACCAGGGCTTCACTGTGTGGCGATCGGAGGACACCACATCTACTCGCGATGAGCTAGCCAGCGCCGCGACATGCAGGTCGGCGATTTCGCTGTAAGCCTGCGCTGTGCGGGATCGCTGCACTCCCAAGTAGATTGAAAGCAAGCTTGCTACCGCGAGAATGGACAGCGCTGCCGCAAACATCCACGTTCGAGGGAAACTGTAGCGTGGTTTTACTGCAATGGTGCCTTGCACGCGGCGCCGAAATTCAGCTGTCGGAGTAAACCGTTTTCCGGCTGCCTGAATACCGCGTTTCATCTGCACGCGTGCAAGAGCATCTGCGGCGCACGAGGAGCAACTGTGCACATGAGCGTCAAAGGTGCGCATCTCTTCGGACGGAAGCTCCCCATCGAGATAGGTGTCGAGTTTTGCCTTCCAAGACTCACAAGGCACGGTTCGTCCCCTTTGCAATCGCGGCTGATCCTTTTTGTGGTTGCAGGCGCTCGCGCAACGTTTTTCTTGCACGCGATAAACGCGACATTACGGTTCCTATAGGAATGGAAAGCGTTTCGGCAATCTCCTGATACGACATCTCCTCCACGTCACATAAAAGGAGGATCTCCCGGAAATATACCGGCAGTTCATCAATCGCGGCCTGCAGCAGCTCGCGGTTCGCGCGCTCAAACAGAATCGTTTCTGGCGTGTCGGACTCAATTGCCAGTTCAGGTCCGTCCTCCTCGGGATCGAGAGGCACAGTCATTGTCACTTTCAATCCCGTGCGCGAGGTCAAGAACGTATTCCGCAAGATGCGATACATCCACGCCCGGAAATTAGTCCCCAACCGGAAAGACGAGAACCCCTTCAAAGCCTTGGTATAGGTTTCCTGAACCAGGTCTTCGGCCTCTTCGCGATTCCTCGTCAGCCAGTGCGCGAAGTTGTACAGCTGATCGAAGAGCGGCATCGCCAGGGCTTCGAACGAGTCGGACTGAGGGCCCACTCGGGACATCCACACAAGATTAAACCAGCGCAGAGGACTTTTATTCCTTTAGATAACAATAATTCCGAGGGAATAAATCGCTGTCTGGCCGGTTATCCGTTTGTGAGGCCGGGACAGTGGGAGCCTCATTGAGCTTGCCGGACTCAGGCCCCACATTTTTAGGGCATTTAAGGACTTTCAACAAGTTTAAGCGGGTAGGGTGATGGTAAATCCGTTCGATCTCAAGACAGTACTTCTGGCCAAGCACGCGCAACACGTGGTGCTCATCCATTTTCCAATCGCGCTGTTTATTTCGGCAGTAGCCTTCGACTTCATAGCGCACTGCAGCAAGCGA
>DATHJP010000148.1:0-5988 GCA_035489695.1 Terriglobales bacterium | reverse complement strand
CGGGTGTCTCATAGACGCGTACACGATGCAGATGGGCGGTGGTCAGTTTGGGCGCAAGACGCTGCCAGATCGAGATTGCAAGATTCTCCGTGGTCGGGATGCGGGTGAAAAACTCGGGCACTTCTTTATTGAGGAAGCGGTGGTCCATTGCGTCCAGGACTTCGCGGTTCAAAACCTCTTTCAAGTGTTTGAGGTCGACGACGAAGCCGGAGCGGGGATCGACTTCCCCTTTAACGGTGACTTCGAGGGTGTAATTGTGGCCGTGCCCGTTGGGATTGTTGCATTTGCCGAAGATGCGCCGGTTCTCCTCCGGAGTGAATTCCGGGTTGTGATAATAGTGCGAGGCAGCGAATTCGGCTTTGCGGGTTAGGTAGACCATTCAGACCTCAGGGGCTAAAGCCCCGGAATCTTTAGCCTCGAACGCCGGCCTGAAGGCCGGCTCCACGGTGGTTTCCGCCGTCTGTTTTGAACGATCGGGAGTTCCCGGTTTGTGTAGGGCCGCGGCTGTTCCGGACTTCTTTGGCGAATCCGTTTCATGTGGGGAACTGTAGGTGCGTCCCTTCCAAGTCACAGTTCGCTTCTTGTATGCCAGCCGCGAGCGCAATAATAAATACGAAAAGATGGGAAGACCGAACAGAGCCAGAGCGTTTGAGATCCAAGAAAAATGTGCCTTGCGGATGCGTTTCAAAAATGTTGTGATCACGATTACGGCTAGACTTGCGGCCAGCGCGCCGGGCCGATAGCTGCCTCGCGATATCGCGACGACTGCGACAGCGCTGCTGCCCAGAATCAGAAGAAATTCTGTAAGCCGTAGCGCCGCTAGTCGTGCCGGAGATGGAAACAGCAACACCAGGTTTTTCGTCCAGCCTTCTCGCAGTTGAGAAAAGTTGCGGTACATGCGGGTGCGGACGGCGTCTCCACCAAAGCGAAAAAAAATCCTGCGTCCGGATTGTTTCACTGCTTTCGCGAGCGCGACGTCTTCGAGCAGAGAGGTAGCGACGGCAGAATGCCCGCCGACCGCATCGTAGGCCTGGCGCGTGATCAGCAGATATTGACCATTGGCGGCAGCCGCGCGAGAAGCCGGATTGCATACTTGCGAGGGACGATACGTGCAAGCCAGTTCGGCGAAGATCACGGGCATGACTGCGTTTTCCCAGAAGCCATGGACTTCCTGCTCAGGCGAATAGGAAAGCAATGTGGCACCGTGCTGTTCCGCTTCCGCCAGACTGCGGGCCAACGAGCCAGGACGGTGAACCGTATCTGCATCGGTGAAAAGCAACCATTGGCCGCGCGCGGTTTTTGCGCCTGCGGCCAGGGCATTGTTCTTTCCAGTCCAGCCAGACGGCAAGGGAGGAGCGTCGATGACATGCACTCGGAGAAAAGATTGCGCGATTTGGCGCGTGCGATCGGCGGAAGCATCATCTACGACGATGACTTCAAAGACCACTCCGTCCTGCGATACCAGAGAGTCCAGACAGGCGTGCAGGCTCGCCTCTTCGTTGCGGGCGGGAACAATCACCGAAACCAGAGGCGAGTCGGACGATGGATGGGGCGTCACCATAAGGCAGTTTAGGTATTATAGCTAGGTGCGACCCGTCACCGTTCTCCTCGGACTTTCGATTCTGCTGCTGGCCGGGTGTTACAGCGGTTCGCGGCCGGCGCACATTGACACTGTAGCCCCTGATTTCACGGTGCAGGATGCCGATCGCAAGATCAGCCTGAGCGATCTGCGTGGCAAAGTGGTCGTGCTGAATTTTTGGGCGACGTGGTGCCCGCCCTGCGTGGACGAGATGCCCTCTCTGGTGCAAATGCAGCAACAGATGTCTGCCCGCGGTGTGAGCGTTCTGGCTGTGAGCGTGGATGTAGATGAGAGCGCATATCACAGGTTTCTGAAGGATCACAAAATAGATTTGCTTACCGTCCGTGATCCGGATCAGAAGAGCAATAATCTTTACGGCACGATTAAATTTCCAGAGAGTTACATCATCGACCGCAAGGGCGTGGTGCGACGCAAGTTTTTCGGGGCGGTGGACTGGACCCAGCCGGAAATCGTGGACTTCCTCAGCAAGCTTTGATCTCGTAAAAACTTCCGCAACGACGGAAATTCCTACCTACCTGCATCCACAGCTAACATCGGGCTAAGTTTTTCGACTTAGTCGTATCTAGCGAAATACCTTAGCGTGTCCACGGGCATTTCCTCGTTTGAGCTGGGTGAATTTTTCGGAAGCGGGCAATTTGCGTGATTTGCGGCGATTCGCGAAGGCCTGAGATCGCATTTTGAGAACGCAATTTTTTGTCTGTGGGCATGGGAATTGGCCGAGTAGATGCAGCTAAAGACTTAACCTTGGCCGTCACTGACTGGCGCCCAATCAAAACTAATCGAAGAGCAGTTGGGCTGAGCAGGCGGCGCTTCCGATTTCGGGAGTGCCCGATTGTGGGCCGCGGCGATGTACTTCTGTGACGTTGCCGCAGGACAGACACAGAAATACCGTGAGTTCAGGCGTCTCTTCAGGCGTGTGTTGCGGAAGTCGGCGCGTTGTCCATAAGGAGCAGAAAAAAATTCCCCCATGACTAAAACAAAGATTAAGACTACAACAGCATTATTATTCGCGATCTGCTTTCTCGCCTGCGATTGGGGGTGGAGCCAAGCCATCATTGATGAGAGCCGGGAAAAGGCTACGCTTTATGTCGACGCAATTAAGGGATCGGACTCCAACCCTGGAACCTCACAGCTTCCGCTGAAAACGGTGGGCGGGGCCGCGACCAAGGCCATCAGCAACAATCAGGTGGGTATTGGCACCAAGGTGATTATCCGGGCGGGGATTTACCGCGAAGCGGTCAACATGACGGTGAGTGCCAAAGATACGACATTCCCCATCACCTTCCAGGCGGCTACGGCGGGGACAGCCATCATCTCGGGGGCAGACGTGTGGACGGGGTGGAAAGTTTATAACGGAAATTCGAAAATTTATACCCACGCATGGCCGAACCAATGGGGCTTATGCCCACTCGACGCCGGAACTGAAGGTCCGCCACCGGAGCAAGACATTGTGCGGCGCCGCGAGATGGCGATGGTGAATGGCACGCTTATGTCGCAGGTGATGTCCTTAAATGCGCTGCGGGTAGGAACTTTTTACGTGAATGAGGGTAACAGCACGATCTATCTTTGGCCTCCTACTGGGACAGACCCTAACACCGGAAGCGTGGAAATAGCCACCCGCCCCAATCTGTTCACGATTAACGGGAAGTCGAATATCGTGTTGCGTGGTCTAACTTTTCAGTACGGTAACGCCTGCCGCACGGATGCGGTCGTGATTGTGCAGAACAACGCCAGCAACATTCTGGTGGATCACAGTTTCTTCTATTGGAACAACACCACTGCGCTGAAATTCCTCAACACCACTTACATGACGGTCCAGAGCAGTGTTTTCAACCACAACGGTACCAGTGGAGTGAAAGGGTTCAATACCAAATACGACTTATGGCAGGACAACCAGACTAATTTCAATGGTTGGCGGGGCGCTCAAGGCGTCTATTACTACTGGGGCGAAGCGGGAACCCACTTCATCGGAGCGCACGAGCAGACGGTCAAGAACATTACCAGCGCATTCAACCAGACGTTCGGTTTTCACTGGGATACCGATAATCAAAACATTGTTGCCGATTCCCTGATTGCTCCCCAGAACCAGCTTGCAGCCGGGTTCATCGAGAAGAGCCAAGGTCCGATGACCGTTTCCAACAGTAGTTTCTGCAACGGAAATCCTGATACGGGGCCAAACAACGTTGGATTCGAACTTCGTAATTCGACCAATGTGACGCTTACAGGCGATACTTATCTCAATAATGATGATCAGCTTTTGGTGATTGGAAATGCTGGCGGCATTAAGGTCAAGAATTGGGAAACCGGACAGACCTACAACCTCATCACCAACAATCTCATGCTGACCAACAACATCATCTCCGGGGGAAGAGCGCTGTTCGTCGATGGGGACTTGGGCGGCGCCGATTGGGTTGCGTTCAGCAGAAACTTCAATTCAGATTACAACACTTGGTGGAACTCAGACTCAAACGTCTTCATCGTGCCGGTGCCTACTCACTGGAACCATATAGATTTTGCGGGTTGGAAGCTGCTTACCGTGGACGACGCTCATTCCGTGTTTCAACAGCCCGTTAATCCTGGACCCGAGTGCAACCGGATCCAGCCGGACACGGCGGATTTCTGGTTCATGATGGATGCCTTTTCCGGTTATCAGACGGCAACGCGCGGCCAGAGCGTCATCTTCACTCCCACGATCGTTCCCCTGAAATTCACGGGAACGGTAACTCTGGCTTCTGATGGAGTGCAGAACATTCCGGGCGCAACCGCGAGTTTCAATCCGGGGACAATCGTCACGTCCGGCTCATCCACGTTTACTGTGACTACGAGCCCTACAACGCCGAAAGGAAGCTACAACATCACCCTGTTGGCGACCAATGCCAGCGTGACCAAAACCATGACGGTCAACGTAACGGTGCAGTGAGGCGAAGAGCGCCGAGCTTCACCGAACTGCGGATAGAAACCTGAGCGTTTGTTTGCTGGACTTGAATGTCATAGGACAGGCACCCTTGCCTGCCGTAATCCTCTTTTACAATGCAGTAGTGAAGAACTGGGACGTCATCATTGTTGGCGGTGGGATCATCGGCCTCTCATTGTCGATCGCGCTGCGTAAACGGGGCGCGAAGGTTCTCGTGGTCGAGCGCGGAGAGCCCGGTCAGGAGGCTTCTCATGCGGCTGCTGGCATGCTGGTGGAATGTGGGGCAGAAACTCCTACCTTATTGCAGCCCCTGGCAATCGCCAGCGCGCGTATGTATCCCGAGTTTGCACACGAATTGCAGGATGAATCTGGAATCGATGTTGACTTGCGTGAACAAGGTACGCTGCTGTTCCCTCCCCCGGAACATGTTCATGACCGGCCTGGATTCACCACGGAGAGTCTGCTTCCCGCGGCCCTGGCACAACTCGAGCCAGCACTAGCCGGTCTGAAATGTGCTGTGACCTTTTTGAAGGAATGCAGCGTGGATCCCCGAGCGCTGGTGTCAGCTGCGCTGAAGGCAGCCAAGCATCGTGACGCAGATATTTCGTCTGGGACAAACGTGACGGAGTTGCTCTTGTCCGACGGGCGGGTGGCTGGGATCCGCACGGATAAGACAACTTATGCTGCGTCGGTCGTGGTGAACTGTGCGGGAGCCTGGGCTGGACAGTTGCCTCCTCATTCTTTCCCCACACGTCCAGTGAAAGGACAGATGTTGGCCGTGGTAAGCGCGAAGCCGATGTTGCAGCATGTGATTCGAGCGCCGGAGGTTTACCTGGTGCCACGTAGCGATGGACGAATCCTGATTGGCGCGACCGTGGAGGAGGCCGGTTACGACAAGCGCACGGACGCGGATACCATTCAGCGGCTACATCAGGCGGCGATTGATCTGGTTCCCGCGTTGAAGCCGGCGCGAGTGCTTGAGGCATGGGCGGGGTTGCGGCCGGGGACTCCGGATGATCTGCCGATCCTGGGAGCCACGGCTACGCCGGGGTATTTTGTGGCTACAGGACATTTCCGGAATGGAATTCTGTTGGCGCCGGTGACAGCGCACGTGATGGCGCAGGTGATGACCGGAGTGAAATCTGAGTACGATATTTCGGCATTTTCGCCAGGGCGATTTGAGAGCTGACGCGTTCGAAGCTGCCGGGAGTAGCGCGGCCCTGAAAGGGGCCGTTCTTCCACGTCAGCACAAATGGCAGGGATATTTTGTTTGGGCTAGTTTCTATCGCCCCTTCGGGGCTTTGTCTTCCTCACAACGCAGCCCACGGCTGAGGCCGTGGGCTGCATTCTTGCGCCGCTTCGCGGCTGGGTTCGATTCTGCAGCAGCCCCATGTTTCTGAGTCGGGGTATACTTAGGCGTTCCGCGCTTGGATAGACGGATCGCGGTCCCTCGCGAGAAAGGCTACACAGCTTA
>DATHJP010000147.1:0-3245 GCA_035489695.1 Terriglobales bacterium | reverse complement strand
AAAAGAAGGCGCCGAAATAAGGCAAAGGAGTAAGCAAGGGACGAATTTTCGCATAGGAGTTCCGGAGGCCATACCGCAGTATCTGGACGCAGGTTGCTGGGGTGACGACCTGAATAAATTGTACCTCTGAAGGGAGGGACGAGCCAGCGGCCTGGCCCTTTTCAAGATCGTCGATAGGCTCAGCCGCCTACAGCTAAAGCTTTGCCGGTAGCGGCTCGGACCAGTGCGAGTACGGTCACATCGTTGTGGGTGGGAGGGGTCCGCATGAATTGCTCCACGCTATTGATAATGCCCAGGCTAAGTTCCTTAGCATCTTCGGAGGTGGCCTGCAGAAATGTGTCTTTTAAGCGATCCAATCCAAATTCTTCATCTTTATACTTTCCTTCCAACACCCCTCGAGAGACCAGCAGGAGAGAAGCTCCGGGCTCCAAGGCAACCATGGGGGCCTCGCAAGTAGCGTGCGAAAACAATCCCAGAGGCAAGCCGGTGGCAGGCAGTGCAGTGATGCCGGTGCGGTCCCGGAGCAATCCGGGAGTATGGCCGGAATTGAAGTAGCACACGGTGCCGAGGCTTTCGTTATAGCAAGCCGCGAATGCCGGGCAGGATCGGATGCTCCCCTGCCCTTGCAGGATCGTGCGATTGAGCGCCAGGCAGAGCTTGGTCATGGCATCGGCTTCGTTGACGTCTTCCGTCGCGAATAACTCGGGGGCCAAAGTGCGAAATGTATGTTGGGCAGCAGAGACGATGGCTTGGTTGTCTTCAATACGGCCGGCCACATCCAGTAAGCCGATGACCATCCGGTCAGGAGAGACCCGCAGGAAATCGTAGAAGTCACCACCTATGCGCTGGCTGCAGTAAACCGCTGCCACCGCTGCGTCGTGCAGCTCGGGGACTTTAGCCTGGACAGGCACGCCCCGCGTCTGGGAAGGCGCTTCGCGACTGAACAGAGTGTGCATTGGACCTACCAACGCGCGACGTTAGCACAGAAATCGAGGAGCGGCAACGGCAGGCCGGCACCAAGGTCTCTGGGAAAAAAGTCTCAATCATCGTCCTGCCGCAGCTGCGCCGTTGCGGAGAAGACGTTCCAGGGTTGCAGACGGACAGATGTTCTGGTGTATGTAATTCATAACATTGGTGGCAAGGGCACGAATGAGCTTGTCGACGAGGGGATCGAGCGGCCGGCCTGAGCTGTCGAAAACCTTTCGAACATTGGGGACCGATACGGGCGAGGGCAACACAATCGCTCCGATGTGGGAACAGACGCTACGAAGTTGTTCCAGTGATTTAATGGCTCCAATCGAGCCCGCGGCCACGCCCAACAATCCCACTGGCTTGCCGGCGAGGACGGAAGGGAAGCCCAGATTTTCGATCACCAGCTTCATCACGCTGCTGAAACTGCCATGATATTCAGGCGTAGCCAGGATGACAGCGGTTGCATCCTTTACTTCCTGCTGCAATCGCTTCGTACCTTCTGCGTGAGGGTCGGTGCCCGGGAAAGGGAGATGATAGTCGGCCGGATTAATAACATGCGCGCTGACCTTTGCGTCTTTCCTGAGTTCGTCTACTACTAAGGCGGAAGCCATGCTGGTGTGGTTTCCCGGACGAACGCTGCCATTGATCACCACGATTCGAATGCCCGCAGAGTTATTTTCCATCACTCACCTCCTGGCTTATGGGAACACAGTAGTGGTTTATGCCATGTGACGAGTATTGAGCCAGCCGTAGTCGCCGCTACCGTGTGGTTTACTGGGGCGAATCGTCATCATTGAAAATCCTCGTTACAACGACTATCTCGCTGAATTTAGATGTAGAGGGCGAGAAAACGATTCACGGTAGCGCTGGGGTCTGAGCTTTTCTTACCGAGGGCCAACTACGTTCGATTGAATCCCGCGATACAGCAATGTCTCCACTTGTCGATTCAATTAAGTAGGGAACCAAGGAGGGCTATGGGATGGAGCCTGCGCACGCTGATCCTGACCATGGTTCTGGTGGGCTGTGGCGGGGGTGCATCGGACGTGCTTCCCATCGGCTTTGTGAACCAAACCCGACATTCGGTGGCGGAGCTTTGGACGATTTGGAAGACTGCACAACAGAGCCTGGCGAAGAAGATAGACCTCAATCCACTGCAACGCTCGTTGCCAGGTGTAGCTGCGGATATTCGTCCGGGAGATTCACGGGTTCTGCGACAGGCGCCACATCAGATTCGAGTTGCACGGGCGCCAGACGTGGCTTCAGGCACACTGTTCGGCGCGACCGGGGTGCTGCGAACTGATCCGACGGGACTCATTGCCTGTCCGCAGCCATGCAACGTACGTTATGCGGCGGCTTTCTCCAAGTATGACCTGCGCCTCACCAGGTACGCGGAATCGTGGGAATTTGAAGGGGACAACTTCTCCACCATTCTGGAATATGAATTTGAAAATCAGATACTGAGCGGGTTGGGCTACAACATGAAGTGGAGATAGAGCTCTTACTTCTTTTCGCTTTTCTTGTGGCTGCTCTCGGATTTTGAAGAATCCGATTTCGAGGTCTCGGATTTTGCGCCAGACTTCGATTTTTCGTCTCTTGACTTTTCGTCCTTGCTGCCCGATTTGTCGCTTGAGTCCCCGTTGCGGGACGAATCCCTCGAAGATTTCTTTGGATAATCGGTAACGTACCATCCGGTGCCTTTGAACTGGACGGCCGGAGCGGAGATCATCTGTTCGACCGCGCCGCCACAATCGGGACACTTCTTCAAATGGCGGTCGGAAAATTTCTGGATCCGCTCAAAGCGGTGGTGGCATTTCTTGCACTCGTATTCGTAAAGTGGCATGGACTCCCTGAAAAACGTCGTTGGTCGTTGGTCCTTGGTCGTGCGCCAACGACCCATTCGCTACTCTTGATTCTAGGGAGTGATGCTGGCGGCGTCAATTTACGAGGCAGATGCGGTGCTCGCACCCGGTGATAGACTCGCGTGCATGAAGTCCGGCGATAGCGACGCCGCGAAAACTACTGGCAATCTGACACCTGCGCTTTATCTGGTGGGGACCCCGATCGGGAATCTGGAAGACATCACGCTGCGAGCGGTGCGCGTGTTGAAAGAATCCGACCTGATCGCATGTGAAGATACGCGCCAGACTCAGAAACTTCTCAATCACTACGGCATTACCACCCGCACTATCAGCTACCACGAGCATAACGAAATGACCCGCTCTGCCGAACTGGTCCTCGAATTGGAACGGGGGGCTCGCGTGGCTCTGGTCACG
>DATHJP010000146.1:0-12052 GCA_035489695.1 Terriglobales bacterium | reverse complement strand
GGGGGCACTCCCGAGGCATTCGTTCTATCAAACCAGATTAGTACTGCTTGGATAAATTTTGCCCGAACCGGCAATCCTAATCACGACGGCCTACCGCATTGGCCCGCATACACTTCGGAACAGCGGGCAACGATGTACTTTGACACGCCCTGCGCAGTGCGCAACGACCCCGAAGGAGAAGGATTGAGACTGATCGCACAGTCCTGAGTGAAACATCGCAATAACTGTGCATCCCGCGAGGCTTGGTTGCGATGAGTTAGGTTATGGCTTGGGAGCCCGCTCCATACTCTGAAGCAGAGGTTAGATTGTGGCCGTTCCACTAATATGTGTTTTCGGAACAATTGCTGAACCCCAGCTGGAATATTCCATGACCGACACCCCTCTTTGGCACACTGAAGATCAGCCAGGGCGACTAACCGAACTCACTGACCACACTGCCACCTCGATTAAGGAGCAGCCCCTGCGCAGGGATGTCCGCTTTCTTGGCATGCTGCTCGGGCGCGCTCTGGTTGAGCAGGAAGGAGAGACCTTTTACGAAACAGTCGAGCGCTTGCGCCGATTGTTAATTGAACATCGCGAGCAGACTTCTCACGGCCAGCCGCAACCTAAATTCAACGACACGCTGATGGCCGAGGCTCGTGGCCTGATCGCTCGTCTTTCGATTGACGATGCTTATCGAATTACGAAGGCCTTCGCAATTTATTTCGAGCTGACAAACCTTGCCGAAACCAACCACCGCAAGCGGCGCCGCCGCGCCGCCCGGCTCCATCCGGAACAAAAGCCGGTTGATGGCTCGTTCCGGGGCACGCTTCTTCGTTTGAGAGCAGCCGGGAAATCAGCCTCCGAAATACAGGATGCGCTGCGGAAGATAAAAGTCATACCGGTTTTTACCGCGCATCCGACGGAAGTAACCCGCCACACGGTGCTTTATAAGCGTCGTCGGATTGTGAACATCCTGGAGCGGCTGGATCGGCTGCCGCTTGCGCACAGCGAGGCTCACGATCAGGAAGGGCAGATTCTCGCCGAGATCACCGCCCTTTGGCAGACTGATGAAGTCCGTCTCAACAAGCCCACCGTCGCAGACGAAATCCACATGGGGTTGGACTACTTCCCCATGGTGCTCTTTGACACGCTACCGCGGCTTTATCAAGAGCTGGAAGAGTCGTTCAGGGATGTGTTCGCCGTGCAAGCTTTTCAAGGTAATTTGCCTGAGCTGTTAAGTTTTGGTACTTGGATTGGCGGCGATCGCGACGGTAATCCGCTGGTCACGGCGCGCAGCACGGAAGACGCGGTGCGCCTGGCTCGACATCGCATCATCGACCACTATCTCGCGGAACTCACAACACTGTCCGGTCACCTCAGCGTCTCGCTACGCCGAGTCCATGCCTCTCCCGCGCTACTGGATCGGGTACGCCAGTACGACGCGCAACTCGGGGAGGAACACTCGCGCTGGAAGCGCATTTCAGAAGCAGAAATCTATCGCTGCTTTCTCGATTATATTAGCGCCCGCTTGCGCGCCAGTCGCGATGTGACGCCAGATCCGCACGCGTATTCCAGCGCGGCAGAGTTTGAGGAGGATCTGAGCCTGATTCGAGAAAGCCTCATGGTTAACCGAGGTCAGCGCCTGGCCCACCTGCGCCTCGATCCGTTGCTGCGCAAGCTGCGCACATTTGGATTTCATCTGCACGCGCTAGACATCCGCCAGCATGCCCGAGTCCACGCCGAGGCTGTCTTGGAGATGTCGTCCTCTGGGAGCGGAGCGCCGTCGCAATTGTCCGCGCAATCGACGGAGTTGCTCGATACGCTTCGCACCGTGGCACACCTGAAGAAAACTTATCCTCCTGAAGTAATTCGGTATTTCGTAATTAGTGGCACCCAATCAGCCGAAGACATCTTTGCCGTGGTTCGTCTGGCTTCAATTTGCGGCCTTTCAGTCGCGGCAGATGCAAAGGATCCCGGGGTGATGCCGGTTCCGTTGTTTGAGTCGATTGAGGCGCTGCAATGCGCGGCCAGGGTGATGGAGAAAGTCTGGCGCGCACCTGAATACCAGTCCCTTCTGAATTCATGGGACCGACGCCAGGAAGTCATGCTGGGTTATTCCGATTCCAACAAAGACGGTGGCATGCTGACCAGTACTTGGGAACTCCACAAAGCACAGCAACAACTGCACCGTGTGGCCCGCGATTGCAATGTGAAATTGCGTCTGTTTCATGGGCGCGGGGGAACGGTGGGCCGTGGCGGCGGTCCGACCCATGCCGCCATCCTAGCCCAGCCTTCTCGTGCGTTCGAGGGAGAGATTCGAATTACTGAGCAAGGTGAAGTTCTCAACTGGAAGTATTCAGATCCAGTGCTGGCCGAGTGGAACCTGGAACTAATGATCTCGGCCAGTTTGGAAGCTCTGCTCCGCGCCGACAACGTCTTTCAAGACTCTGATCCCACATGGCATGCCGCGATGGAAGCGATGTCGGAGGATGCGTTCCGCTACTACCGGCGCCACATTGCCCAGAACACTGACGCCCTCGAATACTTCGAGCAAGCAACTCCGGTCAATGAACTGGAGCACGCTCGCATCGGTTCCCGTCCCGCGCGCCGCTCAGAGAACCGCAGCCCCGGCGATCTGCGTGCCATTCCGTGGGTTTTTGGTTGGATGCAGAGTCGCCACGCCGTGCCGGGTTGGTTCGGCGTCGGATATGCGCTGGAACGGTTTTCGTCCGGTGCTCCCGAGAACCCGCAACTCCTCCGAGAGATGATGTCGGGATTTCCTTTGTTTTCCAGCATGATTCGAAATGTCGAGATTGCGATGGCTAAAGCTGACCTGACCATTGCCAGACTCTATGCGGATTTGGTCAATGACAGTGCCCTGGGCCAACGGGTGTTCGTAATGTTGCGAGAAGAATTTCTACGTACTCAAAAAGTCATCCTTGCCATCACCGGGCAAAAAGATTTGCTGGAAAGCAACCCCGTACTCTATCGCTCGATCCGACTGCGCAATCCGTATGTTGACCCCATGAGCCTGATCCAAGTGGATCTGTTGAGGCGCAAACGCGCCGGGATCAGCGATAGCAAGCTGGATTACGCCCTTGCCGCCACCATCAACGGCATCGCAGCGGGGCTGCACAACACGGGATAAGGAGTCGCCATACTTTAGTCGGCGAGGTAAGGACACTTTCGAGACAGCTGAGGTTAAGGTTCACCAGTTGCAGAGGATTGAGATTCAGCAGGAGGCGGCATAACGCACCACCAGCCTACAGGTCAAGGCAAGCAATCGCCCGCAGCGATGGAGATTCCATGAAACAATTTCTCTTTGTTGTCACACTGTTTTCTCTGCTAAGCGCGTTATCACTAGCCCAAAACTATGAACCCACTTGGGACTCCGTCGATAAGCGTCCCACGCCGGCCTGGTTTGGTGACGCCAAGTTTGGAATTTTCATTCATTGGGGGACTTATTCGGTTCCGGCCTATGCTCCCGTATTACCCGGCAAACTCGCTTACGCCGAGTGGTACTGGAATGCGCTGACGAATGGCAGGAGCAATCCAAAAGCCGACGAACTCCAGAAGGGGACGTGGGCATTTCATCAGAAAGTGTATGGAGCGGATTTTCCGTATCAGAATTTTGCACCGCTGTTTAAGGCTGAGTTATTCGATCCGGACCATTGGGCCGACGTGTTCGCGCGATCCGGCGCCAAGTACGTCGTGCTGACCTCGAAACACCACGAGGGATTCGCATTGTGGCCGAGCAAGGAGGCGTCAGCAACATGGGGTCGCCCGTGGAACGCGGTTGAGATCGGTCCGAAGCGCGATGTGCTCGGCGATCTCTCCGACGCGGTGAGGCGCAAAGGCCTGCGCATGGGCTTCTACTATTCGCTTTACGAGTGGTATAACCCGCTCTGGCTTTACGACAAGCCGCGTTACGTGCGCGAGCACATGTTCCCGCAGTTCAAGGACCTGGTCACGCACTACAAACCGGCAATAATCTTCAGCGATGGTGAGTGGGAGATGACTTCGGCCGATTGGCACAGCGCTGAACTGCTGGCATGGCTATTCAACGAGTCCCCTGTCAAGGACGAAGTGGTTGTGGACGATCGTTGGGGCAGCGACACTCGCCACAAACATGGCGGCTACTGGACCACGGAATACACAGCAGGAATGAGTGGCGTCGATCATCCATGGGAAGAGAGCCGTGGCATGGGCGTGAGTTACGGCTACAACCGCGCCGAAACTCTCAACATTTACCACAGTGCCCGGGACCTGGTGCTCATCCTAGTCGACACCGTCAGCCGCGGCGGCAACCTCTTGCTCGACATCGGTCCGAAGGCCGACGGAACAATCCCCGTCATTATGGAGGAACGGCTTACCCAGATGGGCGACTGGCTCAAGATCAACGGGGAAGCGATTTACGGTACGAGGCCCTGGAAAAATAGCCGCCAGTGGACTGCCGGCGAAGAGCCTAAAGTTGAATATAACAAGGAGTATTCGTCAGCGTACGACGTGACCAAGCTAATTGAAAGATCCACTGACGGAAAAGCGTCGATCGAAGCGTTCTTCACGTCAAAGGGCGATGAGGTTTACGCGATCCTACCCCATTGGTCGGGTCACAACCTTGTAATCAAAAACCTGAGTGCCGCAAGGTCAGTTACGTTGCTCGGCTCAAGTACACCGTTGAAAGTCAAGAACTCTAAAACGGGATTGTCAATTGAACTCCCAGACCTTCCTGAGGACTTGCGCCAGCAACCGGCGTGGGTCCTGAAGATTAGCCAATGAGGATACTCGCCTGAACTCTCGGCAAGTAGCGACAGCTTATCGGACCAACATCCTGAACTAAGAATTCACTGGGCAAATCTATTCCGAAAGAGATTTCACAAGGCAATACTGTGAAAATGCAAGCGCAGCCCACGGCGGCGGTCAAAGCGGCTTCCGTTCGACAACCTGGTGGTCTTCAAGATCTAGCGCCGCAACAGTGGAAGTCTGGAATAGCCGCGTGGTTGGGATGGCTCTTCGACGGACTCGACATGCACCTTTACACGCTGGTGGCTGCGCCGTTCGTGATGCAGTTGCTGCAGGCGAACAGTCCGTCGGATCCCCTGGTCAGGCAGTACAGCTCATGGATCCAGGCCGCTTTCCTGATCGGTTGGGCCCTCGGTGGAGGATTCTTCGGACGAGTCGGCGATCTGGTAGGCCGCAGCCGCGCTCTCAGCCTCACCATTATCACTTATGCCTTGTTCACCGGCCTCTCATCTTTTGCGCAGACTTGGTGGCACTTGATGATTTTCCGCTTCCTCGCTGCGTTGGGTATTGGAGGAGAGTGGGCCGTCGGTTCTTCCTTACTCGCTGAAACTTGGCCGCGACGATGGGGGCCTTGGATTGCCGCGGTCCTGCAGACCGGGGTGAATATCGGAGTTTTGCTGGCTTGCGTGGCGGTGTACCTTATGGCGGATCAGAACCCGCGCTGGGTTTTCCTGATCGGGATTCTTCCCGCGCTTCTGGTTTTTTGGATTCGGAAGGCCGTCCCCGAGCCGGAAGAATGGCGTCAGGCCAAGGCTCAAGCGGGACATCATCAGCCGCCGATATCCGACCTTTTCCGAGGCGAAGTGCTTCCTATCAGCATCAAGGTCATTCTGGTCTGCTCCCTTACTTTGACAGCCTGGTGGGCTTTTCAATTCTGGAACCAGCAGCATCTGCGCAATCTTCCAGAATTGGCTTCCTGGACTGTGCCGCATCGAGAGCAACTGGTGAGCAAATCGTTTTTTATTGTCATCAGCTGCTCCATTCTGGGGAACTTCTTTGCCGGTTGGATGGCAAGTTTGATCGGATACCGCCGGGCCATTTCGTTGATGTGTTTAGGTTTCTTTCTCTCCTTCCTGGGCGCCTATGCAATTCCCCGGGACTACAGTTCCATGATCTACTGGCTGGCCGCAATCGGCCTATTTTCGGGTGTCTTCGGCCTGTTTACGATGTACTTGCCACCTCTGTTCCCCACGCTGTTGCGAACCACCGGGGCCGGATTTTGTTACAACATCGGTCGTGTTGCGGCGGCTTTCGGGACCGTGTTCTTCGGATTGTTTTCCAAGGTGGGCGATTTTCGTCTCGCTTTACTGTATGTCGGTTTTCTTGTTTTACCCGCGGTGTTTTTGGCTTGGAAGTTGCCTGAGTTATCTTTCAAAAAAAAGAACTGATCTCTTTCGATCAAATCTATTTGAACGAGGATTTCACATGAAGAAACTAACTTCCGCGGTCTTACTGTGGATGTTTGTGAGTGCTGGCGTTTGTCTCGGCCAGGAATCGCAGGTCCGAGGCTGGACAAAAGGTAAAGGCTGGGGTTGGATCTGGGGCCAAGACGATGAAGTGGGAGCTTTGAACGCGATGACTCCGCAAACTGTCTTGCGTGCCTTGGCTCTCGTCAAGCAGGGGAAGGTATACGACCTGGGAGTTGCCTATGATCGAACCTCCTTTGAGTGGCCGGGTCATTCGCCCGGGGAGATTCTCTCGTTTCGAACTCCGGAAGGTGTGAAACGGCAGAAAGACCTCGCCTTCACCTTGCCGGCCGCCAATCCCGCGAGACTCGGCTGGCACAGTACCGCTCTGTTCATCAACGATAACGTAGCCACTCAGATTGACGGACTCGGTCACGTTACAGCCGGGGATGATGATCATTGGTACAACGGCTTCAAGGAACCTGACTGGGGAGGAAATTGGGGAATTCGGAAAGCCGACATCACCACAATTCCGCCGATGATATTGCGCGGCGTGTTGATTGACGTGGCCGGTTATCAGAAGGTGGACGCTCTCAAGGCCGCGACCGTGATCACAGCGGAGGACTTGAGAAAGACACTGGAGTGGGAAAAGGTAGATATTCAGCCAGGCGATGCTGTTTTCATTAGGACCGGGACCTTGCGTTATTGGGGAGAATCGGGAGGCGATCATGAAAAAATAAGGGCTCACGACAGCGCTGGCATCAACCTGGAAACGGCCAAATGGCTGGTCGAACAGAAGGGAGCAATTCTAATCGGATCGGATACGTCAGGACTGGAAGTCTCACCGGCAGCTCCAGGAAGCACGAGTTGGAATCCAACGCACGAATATCTCCTGGTGCAGCAAGGGGTGCACATCGCAGAATTTCACTACCTCGAGGATCTGGCACGAGATAAGGTCTACGAATTCTGCTACGTTACCGCCACCAACAAAATCAGAGGTGCGGTGGCGGGTTTCGCCATGCGGCCCATTGCGATCCGCTGATCTGCGGCAGGAAAGGGGATCGGAACGATGCGACAAGGAATTCAGCGGTTGTGGGGGCCGCGTCGAGAAGTTTCGCAGAGACGTGATTTCAGCGGAATTCGGGTAACCCAAAAAGGTAACCCGACTCCTAAGTGTTGGGATTTAAAAGTCTGGCGGAGAGGGAGGGATTCGAACCCTCGATACAGGTGTTAGCCCGTATAACGGTTTAGCAAACCGCCGCCTTCAGCCACTCGGCCACCTCTCCGGTTCTCTCGCTGGCGACAGTTTAGCAGATTATCCCTGGTTTATTTCTCGACGCCAGCCTCGAAAAAACTCTTACTCTTCGACAACAACGTGGCGGGCGGCAAGCTTGCGTTCCATGGTGCTGATTAAGGATTCAAGGTCCGCAGGTTTGACAAAATAATCGTCGACCTCGTGATGGATGGCTTCTACGGCAGATTCAAAGGCAGGGTATCCGGTGAGTAGGATGGTGACACAGTTCGGATTCGCGGTGCGCATCGCGTGCACGATGGTGAATCCATCCCCTTCTTCGCTGAGGTTGAGATCAGAAAGCAGAATATCGAATTTGTGCCTCTCGATCGCTGCCAAGGCCTCTGGGACGCTGGCGGCACTACGCACTTCAAAGCCGCGATTCTGCAAAACGGGAGGAAGGGTCAAGCGGATGCTGGGTTCGTCATCTACGAAAAGAAGGCGCTTGGATGGCGGTTGAGCTGAACCTACAGCGGAACGACCAGGCTTGGTAAAGCGTCCGCGAATTTGATTTTCGCGGTCTTCCAGGGCGCGGTTGAGTTCTTCGATAATGGCCAGGAGTTTTTTGGGATCTTTCTCGTCAGCTGCTTTTTGCGCGAGTTCCCTCCAGTCCCGGAGACCCTTATCGCCCACGGTTCGTCCTCTCTCAGTTGCCTTGGTTTTATTGCGTATCTGCAATTTTATAACCTCCCGGTTAATAAAGAAATCGCCTTGCCAGTAAAGTTGTGTAAATTACTTCGTGTCTGTGTTCGATGCGAGACACTTCAATTACGACTATCCTGCGTCGTTTTCAGGCAAGGCTGTTCTTAAAGCGTGAGGATCGGACTCCAGGGGTAGCGGCCTCTACGCGATTGCGTCCGGATTGCTTAGCCCGATAAAGGGCTTTGTCCGCGGACTTGATGACTTCCTCTACTAACTGAGTACGGACCGTAGGTGCAGCCGCGCCAATGCTGACGGTGACGGAGAGCTGGTTATTTTGAGTCGGGGTGGGGCGAGGTCGGATATTCTTTCGGCGAACATTCCTTCGATCCGGACCTCGGGGAGTAACGCGACGCTCGATGCCGCCGCGGGGGCGAAATGTGGAAGCTTCTATATCCGTTCTTAACAATTCAAGATGGGGAAGCGTTTCTGCCAGGGATTTGCCGGGAAAAAGGATTGAGAACTCCTCTCCACCAACGCGGAATGCCTGTCCCCCGCCAGTTACACGGGTGAGTCTTGAGGCAACCATGCGCAGGACCTCGTCTCCAGTTTCGTGGCCAAAGGTGTCGTTGAATTTCTTGAAATGATCGATGTCGACTGCGGCGACTGCATAAGGCTCTTCCAATCCAAGCAGCGCTTCGTTGAAGGCGCGACGCGCCGGCAGGGCGGTCAACTCGTCGTGATATGCGAGATGGTAGGAGTTCTCGATAATCGAGCTGACCAGAATCAAACCGCCGGTGGCGATATAGGCTCGGGATGAGCGCCCCAATCCCCCTGCTTGCAAGCCTAGGAAAGTAGCGGCGAGCGACCAGAACAGGCCGCTCTCCACGGGTTTGCGATAAAGCAGAAAACGGGTGAGCAGAATGGCGAAGGCGGAAATGAACATCAGCAGCGCAGGTAGCGGGATGATAGTCCAGCGAAGCAGATCCTGCCCCAGGAATGTGGAATGAAGAAAGTCTGGACCGATGTTCTGTCCTGGACGGCAGATGATGGCGACGAATACAGCTTCGACGAACAATAAACAAAAATTGAATGCGATCGAGGGAAGCACTAGTCCGCGCTCACGCACGGCGGTGAGGATGACGAAGTTCACCGGCAAGAGAAAGGCAATCGCTTCGAACGCAATGCGACCGGGACCGGCAGCGTTCAGGCTTCCGTTTGCGAAGAACTCGAGTGCCCGGTGTGCCAGAAGCAAAGTGAGGAGTGCAAACAGGACACGGCTGGAGTGAAAGCGCCAAGCCAGCAGTAGGCCGGACACAAACACAGCGTAATAGTAAAAGTCGATGACAGAAGAAGCGAGCGGCACAAGTCCGGTTTCCAGCAATAGGACGGCGGCAAGCAGCAGGATGCCGGCGGGAAATGCCAGAGATATTAGAGTTCGCTTGTTCCAGACATCCAAGGGGGACGGAAATCCTTTCTCGAACACTGCTGACAATTATCTGCGCCATGATGAAAGACGCGTGAGTGCCAGCGCAGGTTCCGGGCGACAACTGCGGCAGCCTTAGGTGGAGTTGAACCGGTTTGCTGTCCCGATATTGGGAGGCGAAACAGCCGCGAAGCGGCGGAATAATGCAGCCCACGGCGTCAGCCGTGGGTCTGCGACAACAAAGGCAGAGCCCCAACGGGGCGAAAGACTCTGCGACGTACGTCGGCCAACATCCTTTGGGGCTAGTTTCTGTCGCCCCTTCGGGGCTTATACGTTGGTGGGATTGTTTCCCACGGCTTACGCCGTGGGCTGCATTATTCCGCCGCTTCGCGGCTTCGCGACAAGGGTGAAGCTGTGCCGTCCCATTTCCGCATTCGTTCTTTTTCGGAAGACTAGCGCCCTTCGTGCGGAGCTCAATTCCGGCTTAAGACTGTTGTTCCTGCCTAGAATCGAAGCAGGAAATGACAATGGAATTGAGTGCAGAAGCTTACACGGCGTGGCAGGATGAAGCGCAACGGGAACGTCTGTTGATGGATCAACTACCGCAGGTGCGCTATATTGCGCGCCGTATCCACGAGCATCTGCCGCGGCACGTTCCTTTTGAAGACCTGGTGCATGCCGGCGTGGTGGGCTTGATCGACGCCTTGCATAAGTACGATCACAACAAACATGTTCAATTCGGTTCTTATGCCAAATTTCGCATCCGGGGTGCGATTCTGGACAGCTTGCGGGAAATGGATTGGAGTCCGCGAGACTTGCGGCGCAAAGCGCGGCGGTTGGAAGAAGCTCACCACAAGCTGCGTTCCGAGCTGGGCCGCAATCCAACCGAACCTGAACTAGCAGCAGAGTTCGGCCTGGATCTGCGCGGCCTGCAGTTGCTGTTAGGTGAAATTGACGGCCTCGAAGTAGGAAGCCTTCGGGTGGAATCCCACCTCGACGGCAAAGAAGAAGACCTATGTGACTCTATTCCGCACGATCCGCAGGAAACCCCGCTGTTTATGTGCTTGCGGGGAGAAATGAAGCAGCAACTGGCGCGCGCCATCGCCGAACTGCCGGAGAAGGAGCGACAGGTCCTGGTGCTCTACTATTTCCAGGAATTGACCATGAAAGAAGTGGGAGCAAAGCTGGGGGTAGGCGAATCCCGAGTTTCTCAAATCCATTCCACCGCGGTGGTGCGATTGCGGGCCGTGGTGATTCTGGCTTCAACCAAACCCTTAGCGCCGTTGCCATCTGGTGCTTTAGATTCTGCCGTCAGACAAGAGCGATCGCTCGGGCAAAACGCTGACTGAAATGCCTGAGTGAACTTCCGAGGAGTCGTTCTGTGAGAGTGGCCTTCAGTGGACTCGCGTCAGGAGCGTTTGGTTAGGATCGAGGAGGATTTTTCGCGTGCCGGAAGGTGCAGTCAAATGAAATTGGCTTTCTGGGCCGTCGGCGAAAACTCTGCCGATCAGGATTGTCTTGCCTGCACTTACTCCGTATACCGGGACGGATGTCACTAATTCATTGGTTCCATTTTTTTGCAGAATAGTTCCGCTGATGACAGTTGAGCCTGCCTTGTCGGCGAATTTCACGGCTTGCAATTCCAACTTGGGAATCGCGGTACCGTTGATCCAGCTCTGATAAAACCAATCTAGCGATTTCTTGCCCTCATACCAAAGCGAAGGGGGCAACTGCTCTTCAAACACTCGCAATAGTTCCCGAGTCGTGATGGACTTTCCCTCATAACGCTCGCGTACGGTGCGCAGAGCCCGGATGAAAGGTTCGTCCGCACTCTGCGTTTCAGCAGCACCTCGGCGACGGCCGGGCGTGGCTTCGCCGTCGCGCATCATGGAGCGGAGCATGTGGAAAAGCCATGTACCACGGCCGTAGCTGATGGCCTCATAGCCCGCGGGGAAATGGGAACAGGAGAGCCGCGCGCCAAAGGTGACGGGGCCGGCATTCATCAGCGGCACCCCTTCTTTGTTCTTTTCCAGCAGATCTTCCCGATACTTTGCCATCACTGCGCGAAACTGCAATGGATCCTCGGACTGAAGCAGCATGAGCGAGCTGTAGTTGGCCAACGCTTCCATCACCCACTGATCACGATATCCGGTCCACAGGACGGCGTCGCCCCACCATTGATGAGCCGTTTCGTGGGCGACGACTTGCTCACTCAGTGTCTTGATGACTGGGCTCATGTGTTGTTGCGATTTCTCGGCGGGAGTGAGAAAGGCGTAACTGGACAGAAAAATAAGCCCGGGCCAGCCCTGGCTGACTACGCCGGGCATTTGCGTAACCGCGAGGCTGCTGTAGGGATACGGCCCAAAGACGCTGCCGAAGAATTGCAGAGCGCGAGCGGACGCGTCTGCCACGGCTTGCGCATTCCGCGATGGAGATGGTGGCAGCGGGGGAAGCACCGGTACTGGCACGGTGTGCAATCCTCGTCTTGGCAGAGGAGCCGGATCA